>JBITAC010000163.1:0-22490 GCA_044439905.1 Phycisphaerales bacterium JB063
GTGGCTCCACGCCTACTCGCCTTACCACAACGTCGCCCCCGACGCCGACTACCCTGCGCTGTTCTTCACCGCCGGCGAGAACGACACCCGCGTCCACCCGCTGCACGCCCGCAAGATGGCGGCGCTCATGCAGTACACCGCCCAGCACAACGGCGACGCCGACCCCGTGCTGCTCTGGGTCGACCAGGACGGCGGCCACGGCGGCGGCAAGCCCCTGGACCTCCGAGTCCGCGACGTCGCCGACGGCCGCATGTTCCTCATGTGGCGGCTGGGGATGCTGGACTGGGCGGGGGAGTGAGTTGCACGACAAAGGCGCGGAGGGCACGGAGGAAGGCAGAGAACACCGAAGGTACCACACAGCGTCCTGTGGGACGCTGTGTGGTACTCGGCGTTTATCCGCGATACTCGCCCAAAGACCCAACCGGCCAGCGCTTCAACAATTCTGAAATCGCCTTATCGATTTGGTTGATATCGATCTTGTCACACTCAAAGTGCGCTGTGATCGCATCCGCAAGATCAAGCATGTCAAGGATCTTTAGCTTTGACAGCATGGTCGGGGTGATGTCTGAACCAAAGCAACTACCCACTGCTTCACCACATTCGTGAGGCGTTGCATCCTCAACATCGACCGGTGGACAGATGTGTTGCCCAAAGCACTTGCCAAGGGCGACCATGAAATCTTGAAACTGTTGATCGCGTTCTGTCACGAACCGTTCCGTTTTTGCCAGTGGTTCAAAACTGCCGCAGGAACCGTACATCGTTCTCGAACAGCCAGCGGATGTCTTGGATGTTGTGTTTGCGCATGGCGAGGCGTTCGATACCTAGGCCGAAGGCGAAGCCGGTCCATTCTTCGGGGTCGTAGCCGACGTGCTCGAATACGGCCGGATCGACCATGCCGCAGCCGCCGATCTCCATCCATTCGAGTCCTTTGCCCAGGTCCATCTTGACGTAGAGCTCGGCCGAGGGTTCGGTGAAGGGGAAGTAGCTGGGGACGAGTTTGACGTCGGCGTCTTGGCCGAACATCGCCTTGGCGAACTGGATGAGGGTGCTCTTGAGGTCGACCATGCTGACGTTGCGGTCGACGTAGAGGCCTTCGACCTGGTGGAACATGGAGTAGTGGGTCGCATCGTGTTCGTCGGGGCGGTAGACCCGGCCGGTGGAGATGATGCGCACCGGGGGCTTGACCTCTTCCATGACGCGGATCTGGACGGTGGAGGTCTGCGAGCGGAGGAGGGTGGGGTTGGGGCCGAACGGGTCGGAGAGGTAGAAGTTGTCGAGCGGGTCGCGGGCGGGGTGGGTCTCGGGGATGTTGAGCGCGACGAAGTTGTGGTAGTCGTCCTCGACCTCGGGCCCCTCGGCGTGGTCGAAGCCCATACGCGCGAAGACCTCGATGAGCTCGTCGATGGTCTGGCTGATGATGTGGCGTCGGCCCATGACGGGGGGCGCGGGGGGTTCGGTGATGTCGAGTTGTGGGGTACTCGTGGGGGCCGAAGCCCCCACGCCGAGGTTGGACTTTTTGGAGTCGAACGCAGACGTCAACTCTTGTTTGAGTGCGTTGGCGTTTTGGCCGAAGTCGCGCTTCTGTTCTTTGGGCACGTCTTTCATCAGCCCCATCAGGGCCTTGAGTTCGCCCTTGGAGCCGAGGTACTGGATGCGGAAGCGTTCGAGCGACTCGGGGTCGGTGACGGCTTCAAGTTCGGCGGTCGCCCGCGCACGGATTTCGTCGATCTTTTCAAGCATAAGACCGGACAGGATACCGGATGATGCCCGTGCGGGCCTACGCAAAATGCGGTGTGGGTTACGCATTCTGGAGCTATGTGAGAAATGGGTAACGCTTAGAGTCAGGGGGTGTCGGGGCCTGGGCCACGGATTATGCTGGCCCATCCGGAGACTTGAGCGATGGCTGAGCGATTTGATGTGGTGGTGATTGGCGGGGGGATCGCTGGGCTGGCGCAGGCGTGGGCGGCGTCGCGTGCGGGGCGTCGCGTGGTGGTGCTGGAGCAGTCGCCGGTGGCGCAGGGCGCGTCGGTGCGGAATTTCGGGATGGTTTGCCCGGTGTGTTTGCCGGTGGGGCCTGATCTGGATGCGGCGATGCGTAGCCGATCGCTCTGGCTTGAGGCTTCGGCGCGGGCGGGGTTTGCGAGCCACACGCGGGGGACGGTTTTCTTGGCGACGCGCGACGACGAGCTGGCGGTGCTGGGTGAGTTCTGCGGTGCGTCGGGGCATGCGGCATACGACTGCACGATGCTGGGCCGGGACGCGGCGCTAGCGCTGAGCCCGGCGGCCAATCGGGCGCATGTGATCGGCGCGATGCACAGCCGGACCGAGGTCGGCATTGATCCGCGTGAGGCGGTGCCCGGGCTCGCGTCGATGTTGACGGCGCAGCATGGGGTACGGATCGTGTATGAGTCGGCGGTGGTTGCGGTGGAGCCGGGTGTGGTGACATGCGGCGACGGCCGGCGGTACGAGGCGTCGGAGCAGGTGGTGGTGTGCAGCGGTGCGCAGACGCGGCAGTTCTACCCCGAGGTGTTTGTTCGGCAGGGGGTGCGCAAGTGCAAGCTGCAGATGTTGGCGACGGGCCCGCAGCCGGGCGGCTGGTCTTGCGGTCCGATGGTGGCGGGGGGGTTGTCGCTGCCGCACTACACCTCGTTTGCGCGGTGCGCGTCGTTGCCCGCGCTCGCGGATCGTATTGAACGTGAGCGCCCTGAGTTGGTGCGTTACGGCATCCATGTCCTCGCCGCTCAGAACACGAGGGGCGAAATGGTGCTGGGGGACTCGCACGAGTACGGCCAGGACGTGACGCCGTTCGACAACGAAACGATCAACGCGCTGATTTTGTCTGAGCTGGCCAAGCTCATCGAGTTGCCGGACTGGACGATCCGCCGACGCTGGCACGGCGTGTACCTGAGCGCGGCGGGCAAGACGCACCTGATCGATCGGCCAACGCCGGGCGTGACGGTGTTTGGCGTGATGGGGCTGGGGATGACGCTGTCGCTTGGCCTGGCCGAGCGGATGTGGGACGCGGGTGCTGCGGTGCCGGCGGGGGGGACGACGGCTGCTGAGCTGGGTTGAGCGAGACACGCGGTTGTTGTTGCGGTCAAAGCCGGACAAGACTTGCTACCACCGTGTGTGACGTGGCGTCTATTGTTGTGCGCCGTGTGTTTGCGATGGGTCGGGTTTCCAGTCTTCGGTGGTGATGGCGTAGCGTTCGTGGTCGCGCCATTGGCCGTTGATCTTGAGGTAGCGTGGGCTGAACCCTTCGTGCCGGAAGCCGAGGGATTGCACGAGCGCGCGGGACGCCGCGTTGCCGGGCTGGATGTTGGCTTCGAGCCGGTGCAGGCCCAGCCGATCGAAGGCGAGGTGGATGGCGAGCGTCATGGCCTGCTTCATGAGCCCTTTGCCGGCGAAGGGCGCGAAGGCGTAGTAGCCCATGTAGGCGGACTGGAACGCGCCGTGGACGACTTCGTTGAGGTTGATGCAGCCGACGAGCCGGCTTGATCCGTTGAGGGCGAGGAAGCTGTGGTGGCGCTCGCGGTCGGTCTTGGCGACGCCGACGCGGAAGGCCTGCGGCGTGGCGGGCGGCGCGACCCAGGGGTGGTGGAGGTCGCGGCTGCGGGCGACGGCGTCGAGGAAGTCGGCTTCGTGTTCGGTGCTGAGCGGGGCCAGGGTGATCGTCATAGGCGTTGCGGGTGGGGTGGGGCGGCGGGTCAACGATGGTACCCCTTGCCCGGGCGTGCCGCTTGCCGCACAATCCCCGGATGCCTGATTTATCACCGAGTACCCCGCCCGGCCCCGCGACCGATGCACCCGAGCATGCCGGACGCGCCGCGCGGCTGCTGAATCTGATCGAGCTGCTGGGCAACAAGCTGCCGGACCCGGTGACGCTGTTCGTGATCGGGGCGTTGCTGGTGCCGATTGTGTCGCAGGTCGTGCATCAGACCGGCTGGTCGGTCCGGATGGTGGAGCCGGTGCTGGTAGATGGGCAGACGGTGCTGCAGGAGACGGGCGACCCGATCCGTGCGAAGGCGCTGCTGACGTGGGACGCGATGTATGGGCTGGTGAAGGGGATGAAAGACAATTTCATCAACTTCCCGCCGCTGGGTGTGGTGTTGGTGGGGATGCTGGGGATCGGGGTCGCGGAGAAGGCGGGGCTGATCGGCGCGGCGCTCAAGGCGTGCATGCTGGTGACGCCCAAGGCATTGCTGACGCCGGCGATGGTGTTTGTCGGGGTGATGAGCTCGGCGGGGATGGACGCGGGGTACGTGGTGCTGCCGCCCGTCGCGGCGCTGCTGTATCTGTCGGTCGGCCGATCGCCTTTGGCGGGGATCGCGGCGGTGTTTGCGGGGGTGTCGGCGGGGTTCTGTGCGAACCTGGCGATCACGGGGCTGGACCCGATGCTCTCGGAGCTGAGTACGGCGGGGGCGGTTGTGGTGCAGCCGGGCTATCAGGTGGCGGCGACGTGCAACTGGTGGTTCGCCGCGGCGTCGACGGTGTTTCTGACACTGGTGGGCTGGGGGGTGACGGCGTGGTTTGTCGAGCCACGACTCAACGCGCGGGCGGCGGAGCACGGCGGGCCGGGTGCACCGGCCGACCCGGACCAAGCGGTGGGTCGGCTGAGCGACGCGGAGAAGCAGGGGCTGCTCTGGGCGGGCGTTGCGCTGGTGGGCTTTGCTCTGACGGTTGGGCTGCTCGTGTCGATCAAGGGGGCGCTGCTACATGGCAGCGACGCGGAGAGCCACGGGTTTGCGCGCTGGGTGGTTGTGATCGTCCCGCTCATTTTTTTCGCGTTCCTGATCCCCGCGCTGGGCTACGGCATCGCGGCGGGGACGATCCGGAGCGATAAGGATGTCGCGAAGATGATGACCCAGGCGATGGCGTCGATGGGGCCGATCATCGTCCTCGCGTTCTTCGCGGGCCAGTTTATTGAGTGGTTCAAGGTCTCGAACCTGGGCACGATGTTTGCGATCAAGGGCGGGCTCGCGATCGCGCAGTCCGGGCTGCCGACGTGGGCGATCCTGTCGGCGTTTATCCTGTTTGTCGCGCTGATCAATCTGTTGGTGGGCTCGATGTCGGCGAAGTACACCCTCTTCGCGCCGGTCTTTATCCCGATGTTCATGATCGGCGCGGGCCTGAGCCCGGAACTCACGCAGGCGGCCTACCGGGTGGGGGACTCGTGCACGAATATCATCACCCCGCTCAACGCCTACCTGATCATTATCCTCGTCTTCGTGCAGAAGTACGACAAGAAGGCGGGGATGGGCACGATGATCGCGCTGATGCTGCCTTACTCGGTGGTGTTTATCGTGACCTGGACGGCGCTGCTGCTCGCGTGGGTCGCCTTCGGCGTGCCGCTCGGGCCCGAGGGGCCGTTGGAGTACGTCCCGCCGGTAGCGGGTTAGCACGGCGCGTTGTGAGCCCAACGCCCAGCGGGCGTGGTGCCCAGTGACGCATGGCAGTCCGGACATCGGCCCCGGTGGGGCTCGGTCTAATCGTGCCCTCGCGAACGTTGCGCTACCGGACCTGGGCGGGTGGCTACATCACCCTAAACCCGATGTCGCGCCGGAAAAACGCGCCGTCAAACTTGATCTTGTCACACGCGGCGTTCGCTTTGTCGCGGGCTTCCTTGAGCGTCTTGCCAAACGCGCAGACGTTGAGGACCCGGCCGCCGGCGGTAGTCAGGTTGCCTCGCTTGTCCAGCGCCGTGCCGGCGTGGAAGACCTTGACGTCTTTGTCTTCCTCGGCGTCCTCGATGCCGGTGATCTTCTTGCCCTTTTCGTACTTGCCCGGGTAGCCGCCCGAGCACATACACACGCAGACGCAGACGGTGTTGGTGAACGACAGGTCGACTTCGTCCAGCCGGCCCTCGCAGCAGGCGGCGAGCACGTCGTAGAGGTCGCCCTTCATGCGCATCATCAGCGTCTGGGTCTCGGGGTCGCCAAAACGCGTGTTGTACTCGAGCACCTTGGGCCCGCCGGCGGTGAGCATGAGCCCGGCGTAGAGCACGCCCTTGAAGTCGATCCCGTCACGACGCATCGCGTCGACCGTGGGCACGAGCACCTCGGCCTCGATCACGCGCATCGTCTTCTCGTCCACCAGTGGCGTCGGGCAGTAGACCCCCATGCCGCCCGTGTTGGGCCCGGTGTCGCCCTCACCCGCCTGCTTGTGGTCCTGGCTCGGGTCGAGCACGTAGATGTTTCGGCCGTCGACCAGGGCAAGGATCGAGACTTCCTGGCCGACGAGACGTTCTTCGACCACGACGGTTTCGCCCGCTTCGCCGAACTCCTTGGTCACCATGCATCGCTTGAGCGCGTCGAGGGCCTCCTCGGTCGTGCTGGTAACGATCGCGCCTTTGCCCTTGGCGAGCCCGGCGGCTTTCACGACTACTGGCGTCTCGCGGTTTTCGACGTAGGCCTCGGCCTGTTCGTAGTTCTTGAACGTCTTCGCGTCGGCGGTCGGGATGCGGCAGGCGCGCATGAGGTCCTTGGCAAAGGCCTTGTCGGCTTCGAGCTTGGCGCCGTCCTGGGTCGGGCCAAAGACGTGCCGGCCCGGCTTGGCGAGGCGGTCGGCGAGCCCCGCGGCGAGTGGGTCCTCGGGGCCGATGACGATCATCGTGATGTTGTTGTCACGGCAGAAGTAGTTGATGTCGTCGACAAGCTTGGTCGTGACGGTGTCGCAGTTGAAGGGGACGTTCTCGCCGAGCTGCGCGGTGCCGCCGTTGCCCGGGGCGAAGAAGAGTTTTTTGGTCTTGGGCGACTGCTTGAGCTTCCAGCCCAGTGCGTGTTCGCGGCCGCCGGAGCCGATGATGAGGACGTTGGTGGGGGTCTCGATGGTGGAGGGCTTGGGCATGGGGTCTGTGTGTGCGCGGGGTGAGGGTAGGGGAGTGGTCCCACGGCTAGCCGGGGGCTGGGCGAGGGGGTGTGTTCAGGTACGGGGTGGGGTTAGCGTGGGGATCGGCCGGGAGTTCGGCCGGGGTTTCGTCCGGGCTGGACGCCTGGGCGTTCGCGTTCGCGTCCGGGGCGTGTGCCGGGGTTGGTGGGGCGTCCGGGCGGTGTTGTCCGTCCGGGGCCGAGTTCGCTGGGGCTGCCGGGGTTGGTGTTGCGTCCGCCGGGGTTGTTGGCGTTGTTGCCTTCGAAGTCGGGCTCAAAGTCTTGGTCGAGCATCGCGGCTATGGCGGAGGCGGGGATGAACGCCTGGACCATCGCTTCGCCTGGGAACGTGGTGACCGCAAAACCGATGGGCTCGGTTCCGGGCGCGAGACGGATGGGGGCGGCGCTGCCGACCGCAGAGTAGAGCGGGCTCATGGTCTCGGCGATGCCCTTGAGCTCAAGCATTCCGAGCATCGCGGCCTCGCCGGGCAGGTGGTTATTCCGCAGCTCGGCCAGCGGCCCCGCAGTGCCCAGCCCGTTGGCCGACTCGAGCGTCTCGAGCGCATCGGTCATCGTCCGCAGGTCGTCGAATGTCGTGACCAGCACGTGCCCATCGACGACCGCGGCCTGGCCCGTGAAGCCGACCTCACCCAGCGCGGCGGCGGCGAGCATCATCGGCGTGGTCCGTAGCGATTCGGGGATGTGGGCCTTGAACGTGAACGTGTCGAAACGCACGCCCCCCAGCAGGCGGTCCTCGGCTTCGTAGGTCGTCGTGAACGTGATCGATTCCTCGCCGCCGACGGGCAGCTCCGCATCATTGAGCGAGAGCACCGCGGCCTCGAACGCCTCGGCGAAGGCGTCCGAGTCGTCCACCTCGAAGACCGTGATCGTGTTCATCCATCGGCTGCTCAGCTCGGCGGGGTCGGTCATGGCGTAGTAGGCGGTGGCGACGCCGTTGGACTGTGCAAAGAGTGCCTGGAGCTGGGGTTTCGCGGTCCCCAGGGCGTGACGCGCATCAAGCCCGATCAGCCCGCCAAGGCGGTCGGCCCATTCGGCCAGACCCACCCGCATCGGGTCGCCCGCGAGCGCGACGACGACCGGCTCATCGGGCAGCTTGGCCAGCGTCTGCGCGGGCGAGGTGCTGGCGTCGCCAGCCGCGTCGCTGCCGGGGAAAAGCTCCTGCATCGCCGCGTCGTCGTTGAGTTTGTACGCCTCGGTGTAGCGGATGCCTGTCACGTCAAAGTCGATGCCCGCGACGACACCGTCGGTCCCGCCGGCCAGCGTTGTGCTGATGCTGGTGATGAGCGGGAGGAATTGCGTGGGCTCCAGGTCGACCGCGAGGACGTCGTCGGCATAGCGCAGCGCGAGTGTTGCAAAGTAGGTCATCTGCGCCGCCGCGTCGCCCGCGTCCATCGTGGCGGTGTTGATGATGAGCGAGACGTGCGACTGCGATGCGGTCTGAGCCGCTTGCGTGCCGATGCGCTCGTGGAGGGTGTCGGCCTGTCGCGCGGGGGCGTAGGCCTGCACGACCTGCCGGCTTGCGCCGAGCACGGCGTAGCCCTCCATCGCGCGGAGCACGCCGGCCTCGCCGCTGGGCAGGGTGACGTCGACCGTGTCGGCCGGGGCCGCGCCAAGCGTCGTTGCCAACGTGTCGAAGTCGCTGACGGGCAGGAGCATCACGGCGATCGGGCGGTCCCCGCCTTCGAGGATGACGATGGCGAACGGGCCCGAGGCGTCCAGGCCATGCGCCATGCCGAGCTCGCGCTTGAATCGGCCCACGGCGTCCTGCAACTCGCCCAGCCCGAGGCCCGCGGCCGTCTCGAAGGCGGCCAGGCCCGTGTCGAGCGCGGCGAGATCGGGGACCAGCAGCGCCGCGTCATACCGCGCGGGCAGTCGGTCCAGCAGCGACACCTCCTGGGCACCGGCGGGGCGTGCAACGCACAGCAGCAGGGCGGACAGGATCAGCGAGAGCAAAGCGGGGTAGCACGAGGATCGCGGCATGGCGGGCTCCGGCGGGCACGGGTGGGAATCGGCCAAACCTGCATGATACCCGGACAGACCGCTCCGCTCGTCTACAATACGCCCGATGCCACTGGCCAAGCCCGGCAACGGGAAAAAAGTCGTCCTCGCCATGTCCGGCGGGGTGGATTCGTCCGCCGCGGCCGCCCTCCTCAAGGAGGACGGCTACGAGGTCGTCGGCTGCTTCATGCGCCTGGGCAGCGACAACCCCGACGAGATCGCCGACGGCTACGACAACCTCCACCGGTCGCACAAGGGTAAAGACTGCGCCCTGCCGATCCTGGGGGAGGATGATTCAACCAAGCAGCCCAAGAAGAACAAGCAGGGCTGCTGCTCGGTCAACGACGCCGCCGACGGCCGACTCGTCGCCGCGATCCTCGACATCCCATACTACGTCGTGAACTTCCGCAAAGACTTCGGGCGGATCATGGACTACTTCGTCGACGAGTACAACGCCGGCCGAACCCCCAACCCGTGCGTCCGCTGCAACGACTGGCTCAAGTTCGGCAAGCTCCACGACTACGCCCAGTCCATCGACGCCGACTTCGTCGCCTCAGGCCACTACGCGCAGATCCTCCCGCCCGGGCCCGGCCGACGCCGGGCGCTGCTCGCGCGCGGGGTCGATCACCAGAAAGACCAGTCCTACGTCCTGTTCGGCATGCCACGCACGCAGCTCGACCACACACTGCTGCCCATCGGCCATCTGCAAAAGTCCGAGACGCGACAGATCGCCGAGGCCTACAACCTCCCGGTATTCAACAAGCCCGACAGCCAGGAGATCTGTTTCGTCCCCGACAACGACTACGCCAAACTCGTCGAGCGTCGCACGCCTGGCGGGTTCGAGTCGGGCAAGATCGTCGACACCACGGGCAAGGTCCTGGGGCAGCACGCAGGACACCAGCACTACACCTTGGGCCAGCGCCGTGGGCTGGGGATCGCCGCGGCCGCGCCGCTCTATGTCGTCGACAAAGACCCGCAGACCAATACCATCACCGTCGGCGGCAAGGCCGACCTGCTGTCCGTCGGCTGCACCGCCCGCGAGGTCAACTGGCTTGCCGAGCCCCACGCCGGGTGGCGCGGGTGTCTCGCCAAGGCGCGCTACAACAGCGAGCCGGCGCCCGCGCAGTGCCGCCTCGGTGTCGATGACCAAGGCCGGGACACGCTCCATGTCCAGTTTGATCAGCCGCTGCAGGCCGTGACCCCCGGACAGGCCGTGGTCTGTTACGAGCAAGACACGCAGGGCCCGGAACAAATCGTGCTGGGGGGCGGTTGGATCGATAAGGCCATCGCTCAGGGCCCCGCGGGCTAAGCGATGTTGCCTGCCCCGCCCCGCGTCCCGACTCGGCGGTGTGGGCGACCTACAATCACCTGCCGCCCTGCGGTCGGTCTTCGCGTTGCGCCTGACGCCCCGTTGAGGTCGCCCCCGGCCAATGACCTGTTCAACCATTCTCTCACCCCAAGAGGTCCCCGATGAAGAAGCTCCCCCTGTTCCTGAGTGCCGGCCTGCTGTGTGCCGGCGGTTTGGCGATCGGCTGCGAAGACAAGAGCACGCCGGCCGCGTCCGATGCCGGTGTCCAGACCCCTGAAGTCCAGGAAACCAGTTGGGTCGACGACGCCAGCGTCACCAAGGCCCACGTCAAAGTCACGGGCATGACGTGAGGCGGCTGCGCTGCCGCAGTTAGCGGCTTCCTGTCGGGCATTGAGGGTGTTGAAGAAGTCCTGGTCGACCAGGCGACCGGGGACGTGCACGTGAAGTGTGCGGCGGGGACCGAGCTGACCGAAGCGCAGGTCGCCCAGGCCGTCGCGGCCGACCCCAAGTTTGAGGTGACCGAGTTCACGATGCACACGCCGGCCGCGTCGAGCGAGGCGTCGGAAGCGGAGACGCCCGCGGAAGAAGCCGGCGAGTAGCCCGGCCCGGCATCGTAACCACGACACAAACCCCACGGCGTCCATGCCGTGGGTTTTTCTTTGCGCAGACACGACACCCGGCCGATGTCAGGACAACCCGACCCCGATAGAATCCAAGCCATGCCCCACGAGACGACGCCCGATACCCCAATGCTGCGCACGCTGCTCGATGACCTCCACATCAAGTACGAAGACGACGCGCCGCTGGGCCCGTTGACGTGGTACAACGTCGGCGGCCACGCGCAGGTCCTCGCCCACCCCGAGACCCCCGCGCAGCTTGGCGAGCTGGTCCGGCGGTGCCACGAACGGGGCGTCCCGATGCGCGTCCTCGGCAGCGGCGCGAACCTGCTCGTCCGCGAGGGTGTGGTGCCCGGCGTTACGATCCGGCTCGACCAGCCCCACTGGAACGCCATGCAGGTCGAGGGTCACACCGTCCGCGCCGGCGCGGGCTATGACCTGCATCGCCTGGTGATCGAGACCGCCAAGCTCGGGCTTGATGGGCTCGCACAGGTCGCCGGCATCCCCGCCTCCATCGGCGGGGCGGTCCGCATGAACGCCGGGGGGACCTACGGCGACGTCGGCCAAGTCGTCAAACGTGTCCAGGTCATGTCCGCCACAGGCCAGGTCTACTACCGCGACCGCGACGACCTCGACTTCACCTACCGCAGCTCGAATATCGACGCGCCCCTCATCCTCGAGGCCGAGTTCGAGCTCCAGCCCGACGACGCCAAGGAGTTGCTCAAGCGGGTCAAGGAGATCTACTTCTACAAAACCAACAGCCAGCCCTTCAGCGATAAGTCGGCCGGCTGCTGCTTCAAGAACCCGCCCGAAGACGACCCCCACGCCCAGGGCCGACCCGCGGGGATGCTGATCGATCAGGCGGGGCTCAAGGGCTTCACGCTGGGCACCGCGAGCGTGAGCGAGGTCCACGCCAACTTCTTCGTCGCCGACAAGCACCACGCCAAGGCGGAGGACGTTTACAAGCTCATGCAGCACGTTCAGGCGGAGGTGCAGGACCGGTTTGGGGTCCATCTGGAACGCGAAGTCGTTGTCTGGCCATAGGTTAGGGTTGGGGCGGGGCGTCGCGGCGTGAGTGCCGGGCATCCCTGGGAATCGCCGGTGGGGCGACTTGCAGCGGTGGGCAGGATTTGGCACAATGTGCGGTCCCACGAACCCCAGACCTCTTGACGAAAGACCGACGCCTATGGCCATCCGAATCAAAGCCCGTAACGGCGAATCCGCCGAGCAGATGATGCGCCGCTTCAAGAAGCTGTGCGAAAAAGAAGGGCTGACCAAAGACATCAAGAAGCGGGCCTACTACGAAAAGCCCTCGGAGCGCAAGCAGCGCGCCCTGCGCAAGATGGTCAAGCGAGCCACCATGCCCGTCCGTGGCGGACGCCGCTGACCCGCGGACCGGTTTGGCCGACTCAGTGTTTTTTCTGCAAGCCCACGGGTCTTACCGTGGGCTTGTTCTTTACGGCCCGGCCCGCCTGCCGACTCGATAGCGATACGACGATGACCGATACCCCCGAACAACCCGATGAGCTGGCCGGCTCGGCCGACCCCGAGCGTGTCCCCGCCGACCGCCCCAAACCCGGCAGCGACGACGCGAAAGCCCGCGACCTGGCCGTCCAGATCGCGCAGCTGCTCGACGATTTCGACTGCACCGATGTGCTGGTGTTTGACCTGCGCGGGGTGAGCCCGATCACCAGCTACATCGTGATCGCGTCGGGCACGAGTGATCGGCAGATCAAGGCCCTGGGCGCTCGCGCGACCGACCTGGCCCAGTCGCTGGGTGTCGAACGCTATGGCAGCGATACCGACCAGACCACCCGCTGGGTCGTGCTCGACTTTGTCGACGTGATGGTCCACCTCTTCGAGCCCGAGACGCGGTCACTCTACGACCTCGAGATGCTCTGGGGCGATGCCCCCAATGTCGATTGGCAGCGGGACGGGAAGTAGCGATTGGCCGCAAGCCGACCCCGCGAGCGCTACCCACGGCACGATCGGCAGGCAGGGGTGTCTGCCCCGCGATGACGTGGCGTCTCACACGCTAAGCCCCGCACTTCGTAATACCCGATAGCCCCATACGTCGGACTGGGTGACGGACCCGTCTTCGCGGAGCGCTATCGCTTTGGGCAACCCCACTCGGACATCCTGGCTGGTCGGCGGGCTGCTGGCCCTTGGGCTGGTCGGCGGCTCGGCGATCAAGTCGCTGTCCGCGCAGGACACGGACGCCGACGTCGAGGTCGCGCCGCCCGATTGGCTGCCCACGCTGTCGGAGGACCCGGCCCAGGTCGACTTCACCGACCACGCGCAGCCGATCCTTGAGTGGTACTGCATGGACTGCCACGACCGCGCGACGCACAAGGGCGGCGTCGTGCTGGACAACATCGACAGCGAGCGTGAGCTGGTCGAGCACTTCCGCGAGTGGGAGAAGGTGGTCGACCAGATCGAGGGCCGCACGATGCCGCCGATGGACGCGGAGCAGCCCGACGAGGCGACGCGTCAGCGGCTCGCGGCGTACCTCCGCCATGTGCTTGAGACCTACGAGCCCGACGGCCCGCCGGACCCGGGCCCGACGATGTCGCGTCGGCTGACGCACTTCGAATACAACAACACGGTGCGCGACCTGACCGGGATCGACCTCAGGCCCGGCGCGCAGTTCCCGGCCGAGGGCGGTGGTGGCGAGGGGTTCACCAACAACGCGGACACGATGTTCCTCTCCCCGCTGCTGATGGAGAAGTACCTCGACGCGTCGCATCAGATCGTCAACCATCTTGAAGTCTCGTTCACGCTCGGCCTGGTCTGGCACGCCGACACCCTCGGTGAGCGCGATCGCCAGCAGTGGCGCGACGCGGCGCAGGAGGCGCTCAAACAGTACCGCCACGACCGCCTGGCCGGGCTCGATGTGTTTGTCGATGACGCGGCGCAGATGGGGCGCTATGTCCCCGCGCTGTACCGCTACCGACACGCACAGCTCGCGGACGAGTCGCTCTCGATCGAGCAGTTTGCCCAGCAAGAGGGGCTTCACGCGGTGTACCTGCACGGGCTCAATGCGTTTTATGCCGAGGGCCCGGGCAACGGCGACGAGCCGGTTGCGCAGGTGGTCGCCGCCTGGCGTGCGCTGCCCGAACCCGACCCGGCCCGGACGGTCGAGGAGCAGAACGCGCTGGCGAGCGCCGCCGCAGAACAGTCGGCTGCGCTGCTGAGGCAGCACGTCGCGCCGCTCGCGCACTGGTTTGGAGATGCCGAAGACAAACGCTCGTTCGTGATGCAGTCCGGCTACGGCCGATTCGGGCACATGCCCTTCGCCTACAACAACGACCAGCTCTTCGCCGCTGTGACCCAGCCGGAACGCGACGAGCTCAAACGGCTGCAGGATGAGGACTGGCTTCGTCGGCAGGGCAACGCGGACCACGAGCGCGACGCGCTTCGCCGGATGCTGGGCCCGTTTGTGCGCCGGGCGTACCGTCGGCCGCTGGAGCCGGGCGAACTCGATACGTTGGTGGCGTACTTCGATGCGCAGCGTGAGGTGTCGTCCTCGTTTGAGGAGGCGGTCCGGGTGGTGGTTCGGCGTGTGCTGGTTTCGCCGTATTTCCTGCTGCGGGTCGAGCATGACCGCGCGGGCGAGTCGGCGTACCGCATCAGTGATGTTGAGCTCGCGAGCCGGCTGTCTTATCTGCTCTGGGCGTCGATGCCGGACGAGGCGTTGCTCTCGGCGGCGGAGACGGGTCGGCTAAGCGACGCGGAAGAGTTGGAGCGACAGGTGAGGCGGATGTTGGCCGACCCCAAGTCGTCGGGCTTTGCCGAGCAGATGCTGGGTGAGTGGCTGGGGCTTCCCGAGGTCGCGCGGACCGACGGTCCGGACGTCGCGGTGTTTCCGGTGTATGACTCGGCATTGCGCGATGCACTGGTGCACGAGGCCCGGCTGTTCCTGGCTTCGTTGGTCCAAGAAGGTCGGCCGACGCTCGCGCTGATCGACGCCGACTACACCTACGCCAACGCGGGGCTTGCCTCGCATTACGGCCTGCCGTTCGAGACCGCCGACGGGCAAGGCGATACCGACGCCTGGCGTCGCGTCGCGACGGGCGGGGCGCAGCGCGGCGGGGTGCTGGGCATGGGGGCGTTCCATTTACTGACGTCGTACCCGACACGCGCGAGCCCGGTGCTGCGTGGGCAGTGGGTGCTCGGGGCGCTGCTGGGTTCACCCACCCCGCCGCCGCCGCCCAACGTAGGCGAGCTGCCCGAGGGGGAGCATGCCGAGTCGATGTCGTTCCGCGAACGCTTGGCGGCGCACCGCGCGGACCCGGCGTGCGCGGTGTGTCACGATCGGCTGGACCCCGTCGGGTTCTCGATGCAGCGTTTCGACGCGCTGGGGCGTTGGGTCGAGACCGACCCCGCCGGGCAGGTGATCGACGACCACGGCACGATGCCCGATGGCACACAGCTCGACGGGGTCGGCGGGCTTCGGGACTACCTGATCGCCAACAAAGACCGCTTTTATCGACAAATCGCGCGGAAAACGCTGGGCTATGCGCTCGGGCGTGAGCTACAGTACACCGACCGTCCGACGCTGCGCCGGCTTGAGGAGCGTCTCGCGGCGGACGATTCTTTCGCAACGCTGCTCATTGAAGTGGCGCAGAGCTACCCGTTCCAGCATCGCCGACCTGCGACGCCGGGGACAGACCCTTCTGAGGATTCGCCATGAATGCGTCCAGCAAAATCAATCGCCGAACCATGCTGAAGGGGCTGGGGGTTTCGCTTGCGCTGCCCTGGCTTGAGTCGGTGAATGTCTTTGGCTCGTCGGCGATGGCGCAGGGCGCGTCCGGCGGTGCGGCGGTCGCGGGTGTCGCGCAAGAAGCGGCCACGGGGTTTGCCACAGGCGGGGCGCCGCTGCGTATGGCGGCGCTGTTCATGCCCAACGGCGTGAACACCCGGCACTGGGACGCGTCGGGCGAGGGCGACGCGATGACGTTATCCGACACACTCTCACCCATGGAAAATGTGAAGCGTGACATCCTCGTCCTCAAGGGCCTGCACAACCGCAACGCGGAAGGCGGCGACGGCCACTACGCGAAGACGGCTAACCTGCTCTCGGGCGAGACCGTGCGCAAGACCAAGGGTCGCGACCTGCACGTGGGCGTGTCGATGGACCAGTTGATGGCCCAGCAGTTCGCGGGCCAGACGCCGCTCAATTCGCTCGTGCTCGCGACCGAGCCCACGCGGGGCGGGGTCGATACCAACGTCGGTTTCACGCAGATCTATGGCGGGCATATCTCGTGGTCCTCCCCGACCACGCCCGTGCCCAAGGAGATCTACCCGCGGCAGGCGTTTGACCGGCTGTTCCGCGATGCGGCGGCAAGGCAGAGCGACCGGAGCATCCTGGATGCGGTGCTGGATGATGCGCGTCGGCTGGAGCAGAACGTCAGCGCAAGCGATCGGCAGAAGCTGGGCGAGTACTTCGAGTCGATCCGCGCGGTCGAGCATCGGATCGACTCGCTCGAGCAGGAGGGGGCGCAGCAGTGGACGCCCGACACCGTGGTTGATCCCGACGACCTGTCCCGGCCCGCGCCCGGCCTGCCCGAGGACGCGACCGAGCACTACCGCCTGATGCTCGATTTGATCGTGCTCGCGTTCCAGATGAACAAGACCCGTGTCGCGACGCTGATGTTTGGAAACTCCGTGTCGGGCCGAAACATGAGCTTCCTCGACGGCGTGAGCGGCGGGCACCACCACATGTCGCACCACGAGAACAGCGAGGACAAGCTGCGGCAGTACCAGCTCATCAACAAGTACTTCATCGAGCAGCTTGCGTATGTCACCCAGCGGATGAAGGCGATCCCCGAGGGCGACGGCACGCTGCTGGACCACACGATGCTGCTGTTCGGGTCGGGGCTGAGCGATGGCAACAGCCACAACTTCCGCAACCTGCCCGTGGTGCTCGCAGGCGGGCGTGGGGCGGGCCTGCGGACCGGACGGGCGGTGGACTGCGGGGAGAACAATCGGCTGTGTGCGCTGCATCTGTCGCTGCTGCATCGGATGGGGGTCGGGGTCGAACGCTTCGGGGATGCAGAGGTTCCGCTGGCGCTGTCGTAGGTGTAAGTTGTTTTATTTCAACAGCTTGCGTCATAATGGGCTGGTCTTGTCATTTTTTTGTGAAGGCCACCCTCCAATTCGGCGTCCCGAGTGCGGTTACCTGATGGCACGCTCCAGCGTGTCGGCCTTGAAGGAGCCGCCTTGTCCAGCACGCCGTCAGACTGGTTCGCCGATGCGGAACGCTTCGCCCAGCGTGACGCCGGGGAATCGGGCGCGGCCAAGCCGAGGGGGCGTGACCGGACCGAGCTTTTTTTGTCTTTGCTGATGACGCACCAGCGCCGGGTGCATGCTTTCATTTTGTCGATGGTGCCTAACCGCAACGACGCGGACGACCTGCTGCAGGAGACGATCGTCGTCATGTGGCGGAAGTTTGATTCGTTTGAGGTCGGGACGGACTTTGTCGCATGGTCGATGTCGATCGCGCGTTACGAGGTGCTGCAGTTCCGCCAGAAGTTCGCTCGCTCGAAGCTGGTGTTCAGTGAGTCGCTGTTGGAGTCGTTGGCGGAGGCGTCGATGACCAGTGCGGCGAAGTTCGACGAACGGCATGATGCGTTGGAGCTCTGTCTGCACAAGCTGACGGACCAGGACCGCGAGTTGATCTCGCTGCGCTACCGCGATGGGCTGTCGATTAGGGCGGTCGCCCAGCGTGTGGGGCGGCCGACGGCGGGGATGTATAAAGCGATGGCACGGATTCACACGGCACTGTCGTTGTGTGTTCGGCGCGCAATCGGGGGGTTGAATCATGACTGAACGCCAGGCGTTGTATGTGGAACTCACGGAACTGGTGCTGCGTGCGTCGGAGGGCGATCTCGACGCGGCGGGCCATGCCCGGCTGGAGTCGCTGCTTGAGGATGATGCTCAGGCGCGTGCCGACTATGCGGATCTGATGATGACGGTGTGCTCGCTGGACTGGCGTGCGGGTGCGGACACGCACGCGGCGCGTGCGGCGGACAGCGCGATCGGTCAGGTGCTGTTGACGGGCGTGATCGAGCGTCAGCGTGAGGAGCAGTCCCGACGGATGTTGGCGGAGGAGGAGCGTCTGCGACTGCTTCAGGCCGACGCGGAGCTTCGTCGTCTCAGCAGGCCTGCCGCGCAGCCGGCGTTGGCTTCGGACCACCGCGTGATCGTGATCCCCAAGGCGGTGGCGTGGCTGGGTATCGCGGCGGTGATCGGGCTGGTGGCGACTCTGGTCTGGCACAGTGCGACGCCCGAGCAAACGCCTAGCGACCCGGTGGTGGTGGAGGATCGTCCTCGGCTACGTGACACGCCGGTCGCTGGGGATGTGCGGGTGCGTGTGGCGCGGGTGGTCGCGGCGCTGGATGCCCAGTGGGCGGACGGCCGGTCTGTGCAGCCGGGCGCGTCGGTGTACGACCAGCCCATCGAGCTTGCGTCGGGCATTATCGAGATGGAACTGACCAACGGCGTGACGCTGACGCTCGAAGCGCCGGCTCGGCTGGTGCCCGCGTCGGACATGCTCGTCACGCTCGACCGCGGCAAGCTGGTGGGGCAGGTCCCGGTCCAGGCGCATGGGTTTACGGTACGGACGGACACGATGGATGTGGTCGACCTGGGGACCGAGTTTGCGGTGGAATCGGGCGGGACGCGGGGCAGTGCGGTGCATGTGCTTGATGGCGAGATCCGTCTTGAGCCGGGCCGGTCCGCACAGTCGTTTGAGCCGGTCGTCGCCTCGGCGGGCGGGGCGTTGATGGTGCGTGCAGGCCTGACGCCCGAGGCGATCGCGGTACGCCCCAGCGCGTTCTATCGCCATGTGCCAAGCCCGTACGAGCGGATGGTGCGTGAGGCCGACCCGTTGATGTATCTGCGTTTTGACCGCCTCGACAACTCGGGCCAGCTCCTTGGGCTGGGCTCTGCGGGATTGGCATTGCCCGGGCTTCGAACCATGGACTTGTCAGATGACGTTTTCCCGGGCGGCGAGTCGACGGACCGATCGCTCTGGCTGTCGCGTCGTCGTCGGCTGAGTCTTGCGCCGCTGGTGGGTTTTGATGTGCGTGCCGGCCTGTCGCTCGAGGCGTGGGTGTATGTGCCCACAGAGACCGACCGCCGAATGCGCATCATTTCAAACAACGAGTTGCGGTCGGACGGCTCACATGCCGGCGGTTTCGGGCTGGGCGTGTCGGGCGATCCGGTCGATTGGGTGGGCGGCCCGGTGGTGCAGTTCACGGGCTTTTCGGTGTTCGATGCGTACTCGCGTACCACCGTGCCGACCGATCAGTGGGTCCACCTTGCGGTGACGCTGGACGCGGAAGGTCGGCTGTCGATGTACATCGACGGCGAGCTGGTGTCCTACCGCGTGAACAAGCAAGCCGATCCGGCACAGCATCCGGGGTACGACGGCAGCATGTTTGTCCCGCATAGTGACGGGGCTGTGCTGGTGGGGGATGCGTTGATCCAGACCGGCAACCGATCAGAGCACTGGGTGGGGGGGCTCGACGAGGTTGCGGTGTATGACTACGTGTTGGATGAAGAAGAAATCGTCGCGCACGCGGCGTCCGCGCCTGAGCCGGAAGACTAAGAAAAGCCCGCCCGATGAGGGCGGGGTGTGCCGCCGTGTGAGCCGAGCGCACGGGAGTCGGAGAACCTCGGTAGCCCGTTCACGGATGGTCCGTGGTGGGGAAAAGATGTTTTTCTTTTTTGGAGTTTTGACTTGAAGCAGTACCTGATGACCCCACTGACCGCGCTGGCTCTGGCCGGCCTCTCGGCCCCGGCCTACGGCGACCTCATGATCATCGCCGCGGGCACCGCGGGCGACCACGTGTACATGGCCAGCGGTGGCTCGGCCTGGAACACCGTCCCCGCGCCGCCCAGCAACTTCGCAAACGTCTATTGGGACGCCGACCGTGACGGAGTCTTCGGCGAGACGGCGATCGGCGAAAACTCGGGCAACTCCGAGGCCGACCTCGCCTTTACCGCCGCGATCACCGACGGCGAAGCCCTCCACTTCGGTGCCGCCGGCTTTACCGCCGTGACGGACACCGGCCTGATCGAGGTCACCGTCCAGCTCACCGACCTCTCCACGATCCGCCTGGTCGTCAACGAAGGGACCTCGGAACTCTTCAGCGATTCCAACGGCGACCAGTGGCAGGCCGACTTCGACTTCATCAACGCCGGCTACGGCGACGTGGTCAATAACGTCAGCCATCTCCCGGGCGGCGCCGCGCTGGACCACCAGGGCGTCCTGACCTTTACGCAGGTGCCCGAGCCCGGCTCGCTCGCCCTGCTGAGTCTCGGCGGGCTGGCCATGCTTCGCCGTCGCCGCGCCTGATGCACGATCCCTTGTCACGGCCCCGCCCACGCGGGCCCGTGGCCTTCTCCCCGCGGCGCGTGGCCGTGGGGCGCCCCGTCAACGGGCTCTCTTTCATTTCCAAGTTTGGAGGATCACCATGCACACCCACTCACTTCTCGCAGGCCTCACAGCGTTCACCCTCGTCGGCTCGGCCGGTGCCAATGTCATCAACCCGGTCAGCGTTACCTACACCGGCACCGGCGTCGAGCTGGCTGGGCTCAACCTTGATAACGAGACCAACATCATCAACGGCAACGGCCTGAGCGCCGCGCTTGCCGCAAACGAGTCCAATCTTGCCTCGGTCACCCATGCCGCGGTCTCCTTCTCCGCGCCGGGTAATGCCTGGACCACCACCGACCCCAACGGCTCGACCGGCGACTACTTCGATCCCGCGGGCAGCGGCGGCACCATCGTCTTCGAGTTCGACCTGGGCGCGACCCACACCGTCGATTCCATGGCCGTCTGGGCCTACCACTTCGATGTCTACGGCGGGAACACGATCTCCAACGTCACCCTCGGCTTCTCGACCGACGGTGGCACCTCAATCGACAGCACGCAGACCGTCGATGTCCCGCTCAGTGCGACGGCCCCCGAGTCGGTCATCGTCGCACTGGCTGCGACCGATGCGAACTACATCGTGATGACGGTCAACGATAACCACTTCGGCACCGACGACCCGAACAACCCCGGGACACCGATCGCGGGCGGCGACCGTGTCGGGTTGGCCGAGATCGTCTTTACCGACACCGTCCCCGAGCCCGGCTCACTCGCGCTGCTCGCGCTGGGTGGCCTGGCGGTCCTGCGCCGCCGACGCGGCTGAACGCCACGCATCCTCCTTCGCCCCCGGCCGGCCTCGGCCGTACGGGGGTGTTCCACCCAGCGATCGCTCGCGCCAATGTAGCGGGCGGTCGATTCCCAGCGAAGCACGCCGCTTCATCAATCGCCGTTGCCAACTCAGCGACCAATGGACACCCAGCCATGATCCAGACGGGCACAACCGGCACGACTCAACCGCATGCCCATCGATGCCTGCCCCTTTCTTGTTTCACCTTCGTCCTCTCGGGAGCCCGATCCGCCGCACGCGTGGTGCCTGGCGAACGCTCCAACCCTTCACTTCTTAGGAGGTCTTGCGATGGTTTCTAAGATTCATAGTTGGATACCTGCCGCGGCCGTGGTGGCCGCGATGACGGTTCCTGCCCAGGCGGCAGAGATCCCGATCGTTATCTATGACGCCGCCGACGGGATCGCGTCGGATTCCAGCGGCATGGGCAACGACGGCCTCGCGACCGGCGCGGGGGTCAGTGTGGTCGCCGCCGGCCCCAACGCGGGCGACATGTCCTTCTCCTTTGTGGGCGGGCTTAGCACCGACCGTATCACCACTAACGCCACGGGCCTGCTCAACAACCCGGATGTCATCGCCGCCGGCGGCTTCACGATGTCTGCCTGGATCAATACGACCGGCACCGATGTCGGTGACTTTGGCAGCGTGATCGACTACGCCGGCACCGAACGTATCCAGTTCAACGCCGCGGGTGAGATCGGCTTTGCCATCAGCGGGGTCGAGCCGCAGGTCTATTCCACCGTCAACGTCACGGATGGCCAGTGGCATTTCGTGCTGGCTCAGTTCGTGGTGACCGATGGCTCCGATCCGACGGCCGTTGTCGGCGACATGTACATCACCGTCGACGGTGTCACCAACAGTATCAACGGCCAGACCCTCGACACCTTCGGGGACAGCCTGGTCCGGCCCATCGGCATCGGCGGGCACCCCGTGGGGTTTGCAGGCGATGTCTATGCCGGGTTGATCAACGACCCGACCGTTGCCTTGGGGACCTCCGTGCCCGAGCCCGGCCCGCTCGCCTTGCTCGGCCTGGCGGGCTTGGGGCTGATGCGCCGGCGTCGCCGCTGAACGCTTGATGCACTCCTTCGCCTCCGCTCGGCAGACCGCCGGGCAGGGGCTTTGCCACCCAGCGATCGTCCGCACTCCGTCGCGGGCGGTCGATTTCCCGGCCCTGTGCGTGTGCCGCGGGCCGCTGCCTCATCTGTTCCACATCCTGTTTTGGAGTTTGCCGTGCGTACTCGAAGTGCCTTTACCCTGATCGAACTGTTGGTCGTCATCTCAATCATCGCGTTGCTGATCGCGATCCTGCTGCCCGCGCTGGGCTCGGCCCGGAGCACCTCCCGCGCGATCGCGTGCCAGAGCAACATGCGCGGCATCGGGCTGTGCTTTGTCGCCTTCTCGGTCGAGCATAAAGACCGCCTGCCCGCGACCGGGAAAAACTATGGCCCGAACC
>JBITAC010000164.1:0-7131 GCA_044439905.1 Phycisphaerales bacterium JB063
TGGCGAGCCGCCCGCGGAGGAGTGGCGGACGGCTCGAAGAAGATCAGGACCCGCGGGCATCGCTCGTCAACTGCAGCGGTTGGTTAGCCCGCACCACTGGGCTCCGCGAGCACTACCCACCAGAGCGTCAGTACGCTCACCACAAGCATCTGAATTCCGACCACACGATAACGTTGACGAAACAGGAACGTGATCGCCGCGACAAGAGAGTAGAGAACAAGGCAACCTACGGCAAAACCGGCAAGCTCGACCCCAAATCCGAGGATCGGCACGTCGCGCAGGCTGAAGAAATGATCGACGCCAACAATAAGCATGAGCGTCGCGATGCAGGCGATCAACGCAGAGCGCTGCGATCGGGCTTCACGCAGCGACATCCGTAATGCGCACCCCACACAGATCGCGATCAGGATCAACGCCGCGGGAATGGCAATCGCTGCACCTAGCCAGTCAGGTAGAAGCATGTCGGCCTAACGTATCTCGGCTCAGTTGCCGGTCGCCCGCGGAGAGCAGGCTCCAAACCGACAACAACATTCTACTCGCGTGCGCAGCCGGTCAACTGCAGCCGGTGGTTAGCGAGCCAAGAGCCGCGGAAAGGTGCTTCGCAGAAAACTCCCGCTGCCGGCGTGGCTTGTAATCGACGTCGTGAAGCAACAGATCGGCTAGCTGGACTCTAGCACCACGATTCATCGGCTGAAGGACGTCCGCAAACCCTTCTCGTGTATGTTGAATCGCATCGGCGACAAACTCAGGGTCGGCGTTGGCTGGTTTTGTGCTGAGCACGACCACTTCTATCGAAGCGGGATTGTCAGTAACCTCTACTTCCGCGGTGTAGCCGACTACATAACTGCCACCACTTGCCGCCTGACTGATCTCGCGAACTGTGAAAATAATGGTGCCCACGGTTGCTCGCTAACAGTGATTATGGAAACGGGTCCGTTTAGTTATCAGGGAGCGTACCTTCACGGGGGCTGGTGTACAAGTGGTTTCTCTGGCTGATCTTGAGGGAAATGCTTGCATGAAAGTTAGGGTTCGATTGGGGTATCTGTATGAAGCTGCTTGACCGGGTGACGGAGGTGTGCCGAGTCCGGCGGTACTCGCCGCGGACGGTGCAGGCCTACTCCCACTGGATCACGCGCTAGCTCCGGGTGGTGAAGGTGCGGGATGGTGGTTGGCGGGCCCCGGAGACGTTGGACGCGGCCGCCGGCGACGATGGAGGGTTACGCGTTTTGGAAGGTGACGGGGAAGACGCGGCTGGTGTTTGAGGCACCCGCGAGTGTGCGGCCGGGCGAGCGGGTGTGGCTGGTGGGGTCTTGGATGAACGATCGGGGCGAGCAGGGGCCGTGGAGTCCGCCGGTGCCGGGGCGTGTGGATTATGGCGGCGGGCCGGCGGTGGGGGAGTCGATGCGCGTGGCGGCGTGAGTCGGGGATGGGTTTGCGACGGAATTCTTGGGCTTAGCGAAAGCCGTCTGGACGAGGTCTGATCGAGGCGTGACTCGTCAACTCCTCTACTCGGGGCGTCATGCTATCGCATGCAGGGCACTTAGCAGGCACGGGCATGGCATCGGACTCCAGGGCAAGCATCGCAACACCGCACGCGAAACAATCCACCCCTTCGGGTGAGATGTGCTGTGGTTGATACCACTTGGCTTCACGGAGTTCAGCGTCGATGATCGACAGTAGTTGCTTCACAGCGGATGTGTCGGGGTAGGGGCTGGCTAAGTATCGTTCGTACCAGACTTGCCATGTTTTTCGATCGGATGATCGCGGCAGGCGCAACAGGAGACAGCAGCTTGGGCAACACCACGTTTGTGTGCTGTTCGCTTCTGTGTTCCGTGGCCCGAGTGTGAGCGTGGCCACAACGCCTTCCCAGTGATGCCCGCAATCGGGGCAGTCCGTTGTAAATGCCCAGGCCATTCTGTTTACCTTTCGTGCAGATTCTACGCAGGTGTGTTACGCCTTAGGGCGTTTGATATCGCGGGGGCGGTCGGCGTAGAACTCGGTGTAGCCGCAGGCGGCGCAGACCCAGGCGGAGAGGGTCGAGGATTTTTTTCTTTAAGAAGGATCGCGTCGGGGTTGCGATAGGTGACCACCATCATCTCGTGGTTCCAATTGCCATAGTCCACCGCCTTGGCGTCGGCGATGATGTCGTTACTATTACACTTGGGGCATTGGCCGGTCTTTTTCATGGGGGGCTCTTTCGGAATGGGGACGTTTACCGCAGAGACGCGGTGGGCGCAGAGGGGAAGTGGGGCGTTTTAGAAAACGGTGAGGATTTTGCGGGGCATGGCCGTGCGCCGGGCGGCGTAGGGGGTGGGCGGGTGTCGTAGGCGTTGCGTGCGGGCGTGGGGTGTGTCCGGCGTTACCCGATCGGCGAGATGTAATAGCGTTGTGAGATGCCCTCGAGGTCGTGGTGGTAGTGGAAGCAGGCGGGGTCGCTCTCGGTGACGGCCTGTAGGATCATGGGGAGCTCTTCGTGGGTGATGATTGTGCGCACGATGGAGACGGGCTCGCCGCTGTATCCGCCGACGCCTTGCTGGACGGTGTGGGTGCGGTGGGTGGTGACGGACTTGATCGCGTCGCCGACGGCCTTTGCGTTTTTGGTGACGACGACGAGCATGGTGATCTTGAACTTGCGGTAGAGGTTGTTGAGTGTCTCGGCGGAGGCGAAGATGTAGATGCAGGTGTACATGAGGGTGTTGACGACGGACTCGATGCTGCCGTGCTTGATGAGCGACATGAGCAGGCCGAAGGCGGTGGAGCCGATCGCCGCCATGATGGCGATGTAGCCGACGGGCTTGAGGTACTTCATCGCGAAGTACGCGCCGAGTACATCCTCGTCGCCCGTCGAGCCCCGTCGGCGAAACGCCAGGGCCTTCGCCACGCCCGCCAGCAGACCGCCGAACAGCACGAGGATGATGCGTTCGTTCTCCGGCTCGGGGCGGGCAAAGCGCATCTCGGGCAGGACGAGCAGCGCGAGGACCACCGTCGCGACGACCGTCATCGACCGCACCGCGAAGACCCGGCTGACAAACCGGTAGGCGAACACAAGCAGCCCGCACTGGAACAGGACGTAGAGCCCGATGAACAGCCCATAGCTCTCGAAGTAGTACGACAGGGCTGTGGCGATCCCCTCAGTGCCGGTGAGGACGACCTCCGAAGGCAGCACGAAGTACTTGAGCGCGCCGGCGTACAGCAGCCCTGCCGCGATGAGCTGGGTGTAGTCAAGCAGTACGGGCCAGCGGCGCGGATGGGGCTCCAATACATCGACCGATCAAAAAAGCGGGGGAAAACAGGGCAGCGGGCGGATCCCGGCGCGGTATTCTACACCCCGGCCGGGGCTCTGCCTTGGAGCGGCCGCTTCGTTGCCCGCTCGTGCAGGCGTTTACAAACGCAGCACCTGCACGATGAGCGCGGCCGCGACGAGGACCGACAAGAGGGTACGCAGCAGGTTCCACCGGTTCCACCTCGGCTCAAACGCCTCGCGTGCGTTGTGTAGGGCCGGGGCGTCAAGCGTCTCGACCTCCACCGACTGCAGCCGATTGTTCAGCGGGACGTTCACCGCCAGCGTCGGCAACTGGACGCCGAGGAGATAGACCGCGACGGCGCTCAGCATCAGCACACGCCCGACCCGGTCGAGCTGGCCAAAGCCGACCGCCGCCGCGCCGACTAACGCGACCACCGACCCAAGCCAGGTCAGCACAAACACCGGCTGATTGTTCTGGATCACCCGGTCCATCACTTGAAACGCCCGTATAAACCCGCCGTCGTCCAGCGCACGGATGCCGGGCATCACGACCACGGCAAAGGCGAACAAAAAGCCCGACACCAGCGAGCACAAGAGCGTCGCCAATACCAGCAGGATCGGGAACACATTCATCATCGCAACGGCCCTCGGGTGTCGGTCACGGTCTGCGTATCGTGCGGCGCGCCGCGCACCGTCATCGGCCGATAGCATAACCCGCCAAGCGGGTCGGCTGTTCCGCGACGCCGATCCAACGCCGGCTACACCAGCCGAGCCCCGTTGGGCACCGACCTCTCGGGCTGCGCCAGTACGATCGCGCCCTCCGCATCCGTGAAGCCCGTGACCAGCACCTCCGACATAAACGGCCCGATCTGCTTCCGCGGGAAGTTCACAACCGCCAACACCTGCCGGCCCACCAATGCTTCGCGCTCATAACGCGCGGTGATCTGCGCCGACGACTTACGCACCCCAAACGCCTCGCCGAAATCGATCCACAGCTTGTACGCCGGCCGCCGTGCCTCGGGGAAGTCTTCCACGCGAACGACCGTCCCTACACGAAGCTCGACTCGCTCGAAGTCGCCCCACGTGATCTCGGGTGTTGACTCTGACATGCCGATCCGATCCTGAAGGTTTGAGTCGGTGAAGCCGATGCGCGGCGCGACGGCCTCAGGTTGCCTTACAGCGTGACCGTCGTGCCCAGCAGCTTGAGGAACTCGGCGAGCACGGCCGGGTGCGCGGGCCAGGCCGGGCCCGAGACGAGGTTGCCGTCCACGTGCGCGGCATCCATTGCGATCTCGATCCACTCGCCCCCGCCGGCGTTGACCTCCGGGGCGCAGGCCGGGTACGCCGAGCAGGTCTTGCCCTTCACGCCGCCCACGACCGCGAGGAGCTGCGCTCCGTGGCAAACGCTCGCGATGGGTTTGCCTGCATCGACAAAGTGCTTCACCGCATCGACGACCGCCGCGTTCAGGCGGATGTACTCCGGCGCCCGGCCGCCGGCGATGTAGAGCGCGTCGTAGTCGGCGGGGTCGATGTCCGCCAGCGTCGCGTTGAGCTGGAAGTTGTGGCCGGGCTTTTCGCTGTAGGTCTGGTCGCCCTCGAAGTCGTGGATCGCCGTGCGGACGCTGTCGCCCTGCTTCTTGTCGGGGCAGACGGCGTGGACCGTGTGGCCGAGCATGAGCAGGGCCTGGAACGGGACCATGACCTCGTAGTCTTCCACGAAATCACCGACGGGCATGAGGATCTTCTTGGCAGGCATGGCGTGTCCTGGTGGGTTGTGTTTATAGAGCGGGGAACAACCACGCCATCATAGCCCGACGCCCGGACAACCACCGTCACGTGTCCGAATCTTCATGCCGATGAGACACAACCAGTCCACCCAGCCACCGCGATTCAACGGTAGAAACACTGCCCCCAACGCACACCGATCAGCACAGAGGAAAACCGTAGACGCTGACACTGGGTACGCTTACCATCGCAGTTGCCAGCAGGCGTCCGCGGCCAGCAAGAACAACGCATCGGCCTCGAAGGACACTCGACGCGAAGTAAGACATCGCCGATGCCGAAGATGACACCTTGTGAAACGAGAAAACGATATGCGATACCGCCTCAGCCCGAACATGATGCTCTTCGTGCTATTGTTGGTCTTGCCTGCTTGCCAAGGGCGCGATGCGTTGCCCGGCCCATCCATCAATACTTTCACCCAGACGCCATCGGGCGACCCCGGCCAGTTCGCGACGAGCCGTTCAAACGGTGTCGTCGAGATGTACCTCACTAAGGACGAGCCATCGCATACGTTTTATAACTACCCCAAGGCCCAGCACGAACCCTGGGGCACCGTGACACTCCAAGGCGTGGCCGAAGACCGCACGGTGACGATCACCCTCAACGAAGAAACACTTCGCGCCCGACCCGGCCGAGCCTTCCCCGGCACAGGCATCCATGTCATCGCTTCGGAGCCATCTCTGGGCACCGCACTGCTGCGGTCGCGTTTCACCCACACGCTAAGCACGATTCCACGTCCGCCCGGCGATGATGCACGCGAGATCGACCGTTTGCCGAACTTCTCGTCCGCCCACCTTCTGCCGGATGGCCGGGCCTACCTGCATGCCGATCGCACGCCGCTCGATGGCGATATCGGCCGCATTGTCCTCTCGACCCGGCAAGAGCCGTGGACCGAATCATGCTACGCCGATCCCGGGGACACGATCCACGCGATGATGGAAGACGTTGTAGGTGCGGGTGCCTGGTGGTGTGTCTATCTGGGCCCGACTGAAGACGGCCGAATGTTGTTTCACACCTACACATGGTTCTACGACATCATGCCAGATTCGCAACAACTGGTCGTGATCCCCAACTACGGCGACCCACCCAGCGACCTATGAACAACTCGTGGCTCCGCGTACGATGAACTGCACCGATCAACACCGATGAATTCCCTCGTAGGGCAGGCACCCCCGGCTGTTATCGTCGCAGTCCGAAGGGCGAATGTAAATACGCTCACCGAGGCACGACACTCGCCCCTCCGAGCCGACGCCACGTCATGGCACTTCGCAAGTGTCGCGGTTCAACTGTAGCCGGTGGCTAGCCAGCGGTCAGGCGATCCACTTTGGCTGCTAAGTCGAGGAATTCGTCGCCCCAGCCGTTGTCGACAGATATATCCTGTATCGAGCCCGTTGGGGCAAACAGCTGCTCTAGACGTTTCTTGTCGATGGATTCGCCATCTTTGAGTTGCGCGATCGTACGATCAATCTCGTCGATGATTTGAGCTAGGGGAAGTCCAGCCCAGAACGATTCTTTTGACGCCTGAAGCAACTCGCGACATCTGATCAGAGCGTTGAGCGGACCTTCGTAATCTATCATAGGGCTAACGTTACTCCGCTCAGTTGGCGGCCGCCCGTGGTGTGCGGGCGTTTAACCGGCAATCCAATTGTCTATCAAGGGCGCGGCGGTCTGGCTTGACGGCGCTGCGGACGGTTTCAGGCGGTATGCGATCGGTATTCGCATCGGGGCTGGGTTGTGTCGATTATGGCGTGATGCCTGTGGCTATGGTTGTGGGCGGGAGGTCGCCGGCTATAGCGGACTCCATGCCGATGACACTCAGGGATATGCCGATGAGCACGCTCTGCACCGCGATGCGGCGCATGCTTTGGCGAGGTGCTTTCGACTGACGACGGTGGTCTGCGAGGTAGGTGGCTTGGCGTTGGGCTCGGGCATTGCGCCATCATCGCAGATTCGTAGTTGGTCGGGCGTGGCGTTGCACTTGCATGGGAGTGTTTACGCCCGGACGATCGGCTTGAAGCCACCGAAGGACATGCGGGTGTAGTCGAAGATGGGGTCGTCTTTGTCGATCATCTCGCTGAGGCGGGGGTCGGCCATGATTTTCTCAT
>JBITAC010000165.1:0-30182 GCA_044439905.1 Phycisphaerales bacterium JB063
CGCGGCAGATGCTCGTGGTCCACCAGCACCGTCGCGTGGCGCAGGCCCGCCTCCTGGGCTAAGGCGATCACCGCGTCCTTCTGCACCGAGGCGATCTCCACCACCAGCTGGCCCGGGTCGTTGAGGTGTTCGAGCGCGCCCGCGATCAACGGCCGAATCAGGTCCAGCCCATCCGCCCCGCCCCGCAGCGCGTGGGTCGGCTCGTGGTCCTTCACGTTGGGGGCAACCGCTTCCCACTCATCATCCGGGATGTACGGCGGGTTGCTGATCAGATAGCTGAACTTCTCACGCCCCAGCGGCGCAAGCAGGTCGCCCTGGCGGAAGTCGATCAGGCCCGTGACGCCGTGGGCCTGCGCGTTTTCACGCGCGACCGCGAGGGCGTCGTCGTACAGATCCGTCGCGACGACCGCGCCCGACGCGTCGGCCGTTTTGTCCCGCTTGAACTGCCGGGCCAGCGCCACCGCGATCGCGCCGCTGCCGGTACACACGTCCGCGACGCGCGGGGCCTCGAAGCCCGGCGACCGCCGCGCGTGTTGCAGCACGTGCTCGACCACCGTCTCCGTCGACGGCCGGGGCACGAGCACCGCGGGCGAAACCTTGAACATCATCGAGAAAAACGGGGCCTGCCCGACGAGGTAATCGACCGGTTCGTCGGCCAGGGCTCGCTCGACCAGGTCGCGAAACGCCGCACGCTCAAGCTCGCTCGCCGGGCGATCCGGGTCCATGTACAGCTTGAGCCGACCCACCCCCAGCACGTGGGCCAGAAGCATCTCGGCCGAGACGCGCGGCGAGTCGATGCCCCGCTGCTCGAACGCCTGCGTGGTCCACGCCAGCAGCCGTTTGCTTGTCCAGGGGGCTTCCGACATGCGGGAAGTATAGGGGGATGTGGGATGCGCGATGGGCGATGGGCGATGGGCGATGGGATCGTGGTGTGGGGTTAGGGGTTGGGGGTTGGGGGAGGGCAGGGCTTGGGGGTTGAAGTGAGTGGGTGTGGATGTCGAGGCGTGAAACCTTTTGCGTACATGCCCGCGTCGTTGCCGCGTTGCGGCAATGCCGCGGGATCGCCGCGGCTTGGCCCTCTCGCCCCAGCACCCAACGCCTCCCCCTCGAACATCCCACATCGAACATCGAACACCCCCCCCGCCCCCTCTCCGCTAAACTCCCCTCCCGAATCCCGAACTCCTGCCCCCCACTCGCCCCATCCCATGCGCCACCTCACCGCCATCCCCGAGACCCGCACGCACCGCAAGTCGCTCGCCGGCTCCGTGGCGCTGGTCCCGACGATGGGCGCGCTGCACGACGGGCACATCGAGCTCATCAACGCCGCAAAGAAGCTGGCCGACGAAGTCTGGGTCTCCATCTTTGTGAACCCGACGCAGTTCGGCCCGCACGAGGACTTTGACAAGTACCCCCGCCCGATCGAAGACGACCTGGCCAAGTGCGAAGCCGCGGGGGCGAGCGTGGTGTTCAACCCGCCGCCCGAGGCGATGTATCCGGCGGGCGTCCTGGACACGCAGGTCGATGTGCCCGCGATCAGCGGGGAGTTCGAGGGCGCGAATCGGCCGGGGCATTTCCATGGCGTCTGCCGGGTGTGCCTGAAGCTGTTCAACATCTGCCAGCCGACGCTCGCGTGCTTTGGGCAAAAGGACTACCAGCAGCTTCGCATCATCGAGTCGCTGGTCGCGGACCTGAATCTGGACATGACGATCCACCGCGTGCCGACGGTGCGCGAGCCCGACGGCCTGGCGATGAGCAGCCGAAACCGCTACCTCGACGCGCAGCAGCGCCAGCAGGCGCTGGGCCTGTCGCGGGCGCTGGGCCAGGCGCGCGAGATGATCGTCAGCCAGGGCATCATCGACCCCGCCGCGATCGAGCACGCGATGGCGCAGACCATCACGTCCCACGGCCTCGGGCTCGACTACGCCGCGATCCGCGACCCCCAAACCCTCGCCCCGCTAACCTCGGCCGACCGGCCCGTCGTCGCCCTCGTCGCAGGGCGACTCGGCAGCGTCCGCCTGCTCGATAACGCCCTGATCGCCGAGTAAACCCACCTCCCCGGCAGACCTTCCCCAGCCCCGCCCGGCCGCAGGGATGACGCTGTAACCCCGATCTCAAAGCCGCCAACGCCCTGCCGCGCTCAAAATCGCCTCAATGAGACTTTCAACCTTGATTTCAAACAGCTGTTTGATACAATTTATACAACGATAGATTCAAACAACTGATGGAATGCAAAGCCATGATACAGCGTGATCTAAACTTCGATAGTCTTGATGATATCCTGACAGAGGTGCAAGCCCTCTCGGCTGGGCGGTGCTCGGCGGAGGGGAACTGGACCCCGGCCGAGAACGTGGACCATGTCGCCAAGTCCATCGGCTTCACCGTGCATGGCTTCCCCGAGGGCAAAGCCCCCGTACTCCAGAAGCTGCTGTTCACGACCGTGTTCAAACTCATGAGCCGTAAGCTGCTGTCCATGAAACTCAAGCCCGGGCTCAAGTTCCCCGGCGGGCTGCAGTACTTCGCCCCCGAGCCCGGCGTCGCGTGGGACGAGGCGGTCCGCCGACTCGAACAGAACATCGCCGACGCCAAGACGCACAAGATGACCCACCCCAGCCCGGTCGCGGGCCGGCTCACCCACGAGCAATGGACCCTGCTCCACTGCCGACACGCCGAGCTGCACCTGGGCCTGATCCACCCGTCGGACGTCTAAGCCCGCCGTCCCCATCCCGACCCGACCCGTCCCGATCGATCGACGCGCGATGCCCAACGCCCAAGACGAAACACGCACCCGCCTCCTCGATGCCGCGGCCGAGCTCTTCGCGACCCAGGGCATCCGCGCGACGACCGTCCGCGACATCTGCGACAAGGCCGGCACCAACGGTGCCGCCGTCAACTACCACTTCGCCGGCAAAGACAAGCTCTACCTCGAAGCCCTCGAACACGCCCGCCAACGCGCCCTCCGCGAAGACCCCTACCCCGCGGGCCCGCCCCCGGCCGGGCCGCTGCCGCCCGAGGACCGCCTGCATCGGCACATCCGCGGCATGCTCGCCCGCTGCTTCGCCACCGGGCCCGCCGCGTGGTACGCCAACATGATCCTCCGCGAGATGGTCGAGCCCACCCACGCGCTCGCCCACGCGATGCAGGGCAACATCGCCCCCCACCAGCGCAAGCTCGAGGGCATCGTCGCCGAGCTCCTCGACACCGACCCGCGCAACGCCGACGACCCCCGCCCACGCGACCTCGCCTACGCCATCATCGCGATGGTCCTGCACTACCACCACGGCCGACCCGCCGTCTCGTACATGCACCCCGACATGTCGTTCGACCAGGAACAGGCAGAGCGCCTCACCGAAGTCATCCACCGCTTCGCCCTCGCCGGCATCGCCGCGTTTCGCCCCTGAACGACACGCCTAAGCGTTTGCCACAAAGCGGCACAACAATCACAAAGTGGGATGACGAGGCCGAGGTTCGATGTTCGATGTTCGATGTTCGAGTCGGGACGCGCTCCGTGGTTAGCACGTTTCATTTCTTTGTGTTGTCTGTGCTTCTTTGTCGCGAAACCCACCGCTCGCAGCGCGTGAGAACTCGTGCCGATCACGCGTTGTTTTGGCGTGCTTCGATGGCCCGTGTCACTTCGCCCGGCCTCGGGAATCGGCCCGTCTCACGCTTGGAGTAGATGACCGCGCCATCGACCGCGATGTCGAAAACCCCGCCACGGCTTCGGATGAGCTCGGCATCAACGTTCAGCGACCCCTTCAGCTCGGCCGCCAAACTGACGGCATCGGGCTTGTAGTTTCACATCCCGCAATAGGTGATCGTGACATGCATACCTGGGCCGCCTGCTTACTCGGAGGACGCGGGATCTTCAGACGCCTGCGTTTCTGGAACAGCGCCCGGCTCGGCTTCACCCGAATCGGCCGGGCTGTTTTCCTGCACCGTTTCGGCCGGGCCTTCCGCCTCGCGTGCGGCCTCCGCCTCGCTCGCCGCCTGCGCCGCGCGCTCTTCCTGCCAGCGCCGCGAGCGCTCGACCAGTCGCGGGTCGCGCTGCGCGCCGCGCCGCTGCTGGTGGATCGCCGCGACGTCCACGATGCGCGGCTCCGCGGTGTCGATGTGGCCGTCGATCCGCGTGTTGAGCATGCCGCCCGCCGTGCTGCCATAAGGCCCGGGCTGCACCGCGGTCGGGGAGACCTGCCGATCGATCTGGCCCGGCGAAGGCGGCAGCGGCTCCCGCGCCGCGCGCGGCTCCAGCAGCTCGGGCGAGAGTACGTAAACGATGTCGGCCGGGGCGATCGCGTACACCGCGCCGTTGCCCGCGTTGTTGCGGTTGATCCCCCCCACCCCCTGCGCGTCGCGCGTGAGGTAGTCCGACTGGTTGTAGAGGGCCGTCACCCCCGGCGCGCGATACAGGTAACGCCGATCAACATCCGCCTCGTGGTACAGGTTCGCCAGCCTCGGCCCGGCCTGGCCACCAAAGCGATCCGTCAACGCACCCTCCGGGCTGAACTGCGCAATGCCCGGCTCCACGACCCGCTGACTCGCGCTGTTCGCGCCGAGGTCCGCCGTGCCGCGATCCACAACCTGGCCCTGCGCGTACGCCGCCCCGGACGACACGCACGCGCCAAGCAGCAGCAGCGCCCGGACGGTACGTCCCGCGAAAGGCCAGTCGATAGGTTGAGCGATCGTTTGACGCATCTTGGCTTCCGATTATATCCGTGTCCACCGGTTCAATACACCCGAAAATCAGGTGTTTTTTGCGACGCCTTTTCAACCCGCCGCGCGTGCGTAGGGCTGGAAGCAGACCGTGCCCGGGTCTACATGCGCCAGCACCGACGCATCATCTTCAAAGAACACATCAACGCCCTTCTCTCGGCAGACCGAAGCCTTCCACGCATCGATGTCGTCCACACCGATGCAGGCCGAGGACCAGCACACCAGTTCGTCATACACGATGCCCCACGCCTGCAGGTCTGCCTCGGTCGTCGCCCGGCTTGTCTCGTCGCGGAAGGTGATGATCAGCACACGATGTCCCGCTTGTGAGAATGCCCGGCTCAACAGCGCGAAAAACGCGGGCCGCTCGGTAATCGTGTCGTCGATGTCGAGCGCGATGATCATCGCCGTGCCCCGCTGCTTCATTCGGTCTCGTGTCGATTGATACCTGTGTTGTATCGGCTACATCGCGCGCGTTGTCCGGGCGTTTTCGTGACGCAGGAGGATCGGCCGATCGAGACGACGCGCACGTTTATCGGACGCCGGCCACGCCCCCAAACCCCGCTGCTTGCCGTGCCAACGCGGTCCGCTCTTTTCTGTTCCGGCAACGCTGCCCGGGCCGATACTACCGGGCAGGGACAAGGAGGTTCTCCGCAGCATGGCTCTTCCAAGCATGATCGCGAACGGATCGTGCCCGTTCGTCGAACAAGGCGACGGGAGGTGTAGCTGCCGGATGACCAAGCAGTCCCTGGCCCAGGCGTTTGACTACTGCCTGGGCGGGAGGCACTTCGCCTGCCACACGTATCACACGATCTCTTGGGAACTGCGGGCGAACGCCGATGACACTGCGACCGACCTTCAACACGGCTCCCCGCCACGCCACACCGGGGCTCCGACAGCCCGGCCAGGCGACGCGACTCAGCCAAGCCCCACACGCGTCGCACTCACCCTCGCTGGCAAACCGATCCCGACGCAACGGCGAACCCACCAAAAAACCCTCGAGGTTCGCGTCTCCGGTTGAGCAGTTCCTCACCTACTGCCGCGTCGAGTGCGGCTTCGCACCCGCCACCATCTCCGCCTACGCCGGCGACCTCCGAGACCTCTGGGTTTTCCTCGCCCAGCGCGGCCACGCCGGGTGGGAAGCACTCAACCACCGCCTCATCACCGACCACCTCCAGTACCTCTGCGAGGAACGCAAGCTCGAAGCCAGCTCCATCGCCCGGCACGTCGCCACCATGCGCGTCTTCTGCCGATTCATGGAGTCCAACGGCATCGTCGAAGACAACGCCGCCGAGCTCCTCGCCCAGCCCAGCACCTGGCAGAAAACGCCCGGCGTCATGGCCGACGAAGACGTCCGCAAGCTGCTCGCCGCGCCCCAGCCCTCCGATGGGCTCTACCTCCGCGACGTCTCCCTGCTCGAGATGCTCTACGCCGGCGGCCTCCGCGCCAGCGAGCTCGCCGACATGCAGCTCGACCACCTCCACCTCGACCTCGGCGTCGTCCGTGTCCTGGGCAAAGGCAACAAGGAACGGCTGGTCCCCATCGGCCGGCCCGCGCTCCGCGCCGCGCAACGCTACATCGACGAGCTCCGCCCCGACCTCGAAAAACCCGCGTCGGGCAACAAGATCTACCTCTCCCGCACCGGGCAGCCCATCACCCGCGTCGTGGTCTGGCAGGTCGTCAAACGCCACGCGAAGCGGGCCGGGCTGAGCAACGTCCACCCCCACACCCTCCGCCACTCCTTCGCGACCCACCTCCTCGCCGGCGGCGCCGACCTCCGCGTCGTCCAGGAACTCCTGGGCCACAGCAACATCCAGACCACGCAGGTCTACACCCACGTCGACCGAAGCCGGCTGAAGGATGTCGTCCAACGCTTCCACCCAAGGCCGTAACGCCGATTCCTCGAGTCGCTGCCCAAGCGACGTGAAGCGCGCTCACCCCTATCCCCACGCGACCACATTCCCCCCACGCCGACGCCGAGTCCGCGAAGCGTCTGGTACGACGCCGCGCGATTCGGTAGCGATTTCGAGGTGAACTAAGTTCACAGCCACGCATGCGCCGTGAACCACGATCACGCGACGATGAAACGTGTTCACTACTGCTGCCTGCACCTCACTGCATTGCCGCCCCACTGCTTCTAGCTCGTCTTGACATCCATCCGCGCCATCAGCGTGTCGAACTCGTCGAGGGAGTAGAAGTCGATCGCGAGGGTACCGCTGCCCTTCTTTCGGCCGGGCTTGAGCTTGACCCGCGTGCCCAGTTGTTCGCTGATCTGCTTCTCCATGTCAGCCAGAGAATGCCTGCTCGCGGCCTTGCTGGCGGGCGACGAATTGATGGAAGTTGATTGCAGTAACTTGCGGGCTGCGGCCTCGACCTGGCGGACCGACATCCCGTCGCGCACGGCCTGCTGGGCGAGGGCCTTCTGGGCGGCCGGATCGGGCACGCCCGCGATCGCGCGGGCCTGCCCCATCGAGAGCAGGTCCTGGCGGACCAGGTCACGGCAAAAGTCCGATAAGGCAAGCAGGCGTAGCAGGTTAGAGACGGTCGACCGCTCAAGCCCGACACGCTCGGCGATCTGGGCGTGCGCCAGGCCGAACTCATCCGCGAGGCGTTTGAAGGCCTCGGCCTTTTCGATCGGGTTCAGGTCCTCCCGCTGCAGGTTCTCGACTAGCGCCCACTGCGCGGACTGCTCGTCGGTCAATTCATGCACCACCGCAGGCACGGCCGAGAGCCCGGCGAGCTGGGCCGCCCGCCAGCGCCGCTCGCCCGCGATCAGCTCGTAGCCGCCCTGCTGGTTGGCAGACGGGTTTGGCCGAACCACGATGGGCTGCATCATCCCGTCTTGCTTGAGCGAGGCCGCGAGCCCTTCGAGCGCCTTGTCGCTGAACGTCTGACGGGGCTGGTGCCGATTCGCCTGAATCTCCGCGATCGCGAGGAAGCGCAGCCCGCCGGGTGCGTCCGGCGTTGCGTTCGTATCGCCGGCCGATGGGGCCGTAACATCTGCCGCTTGCGCCGCGGAGGATTCGGCAGGCGATGGGCTGACGGGCGGACCGGCCGCCTCGTGTACCGGCACACCTGATGTAGCCTGCGACGTGCCCGACTCCTCTGCCTCGGGCTTGGCTGGCCCCGTGTCCGCCGGCTTCTGCGCGGGCTGCGTCGGGACGGCGGGCATCTCGGCGGAGGTTGCCATGAGACTGCTCAGGCCACGCCCGAGCCGGGAGGTACGCTTTTTCTTGCTGGCCATGTCGTGCTCCTGGGTTGTGAACATGGGCAGTGTATCCGGTCCGGCCCGGGGTGCAATGTTCCACGTGGAACGGCGTCACGAATCCCGACCCGTCCCGACCAGGTTCCACGTGGAACACCCCGTGACATCGCGAGCACGCAAATCTCTCTGACTTTACCCAAGCCGCAGCCGGAGCCAACTTCGAATCGGCAAGCGAAGCCATCCATCGCGTAGGTCGAATCCAGCCGCCCGGAATATCCACCAAGCTACCGGCTTAGACCGTGTTCCACGTGGAACACGATCGACACCCCGTTTCGGCCTCAGGATGTTTCACGTGGAACGCGTGCACCTGTGTCTGAACCTACATCTACGGAAGGGGGGAGCAAGAAGTCCGATAACCAGTAATTCAATATCGGATTCTTGCTTAGCACTTATCGAACCCACGGACGCAGGCATAGGTCCGGCCGATGATGGGGCTGTGGTTCATGCAAGCAGGGGTCTACGTTGGCCAAGCGGACACAGCCCAACTCCAACTCGCCGTCTGCCGACGGGGCGCTCGTCGGCGCGGATGCGCTGATCGCGCAGGTGCGTCGGCTTGAGGGGGAGCTTGCGGACCTGGGGGATCGGCTGGCGCAGTCGGAGCGGCTGGCGACGCTGGGCTCGTTAGCCGCAGTGGTGGCGCACGAGCTCAACAACGTGCTCACGCCGGTGACGAGCTACGCCCAGCTTGCGCTGGATTCACCCGAGGAGCAGGCCCTGACGCGCAAGGCCCTGTCGGCCGCGGTCGAGGGCGTCGCGCGGGCGGAGCGGATCACCGCCTCGGTGCTCGGGCTGACGCGCGAAGCGCAGCCGATGGCGAGCGGTGTGCAGGACGGCAGTGCATCCACCCCACACAGCGACGTCTTGACTTGCGACCTCGCGGTGACGGCCGAGTCGGCGATGGCCTGCCTGCTGTCGACGGCGGAGGATGATGGCATCGAGACGTCGTGCGATGTGCCGGCCTTGCGTGTCGCGATGGCGGGGGGCGATCTGTACCGCGTGCTGATCAACCTGCTGTTCAATGCCCGCCGGGCGGTGCTGGTCTGCCCGGGCGAGCGGAAGATCGGTCTGCGGGCCAAGGCGATCGACACGCGGGGCGCTGAAGGCGACGACGCAGCATCAACGGTCGAAATCGTTGTGGCGGACAATGGGCCGGGCATCCCCGCCGCGATCCGCGGGCGGTTGTTTGAGCCGTTTGCGACGTGCCCGGTGACGGCCTCCAAGCAGGGCGGCAGCACGTCGGGCCCATCGATCCGGAGAGAGCATGAGGGCGACGCCGCCGCATCAAACACGGCGGCGAAGCAAGACAGTACCGGGCTGGGGCTTTCGATCTGCCGAGAGCTCGTCGAGCGGGCGGGCGGGACGATCACGGCCGACCCCGCGGGCGCTTCGGGGCGCGGGGGCGCGGTGTTTCGGGTTTGCCTGCCGGTGGTGGGGTAGGGGGAGAGGGAGTTGGGAATTGGGGGTTGGGGGTTGGGGTGTGGCGAGAGAACACCTCGGATCTGAACCGGGGCTTGGCAGTATCCACGCAATCGATTGGATCGCGCTAAGCCGCGAGCGGCTTGGTTTGGGTGGTTGTTGCCGTCCGGGCGGGTTAGCTGACTTCGCGTTTTTGGAAGAGGATCACGCCCAGGGCGAGCAGGGCGGTGATGTAGGCGAAGGTATAGAGCGAGACGTCACGGATGTAGGACGTCGAGAAATTGCCGTTTTCGTCGTGAATCAGGGAGCTTTCGAGGGAGACGGCGTCGCTTGGCCAGTGGAACTGGAAGTTGGGTGTGACGACGTAGAGCGCTTTGCCCGCGAGGTAGAGCGTTTTTTGCAGGAGGGGTTCGCTGGAGCTGAGGATGGGGCTGAGTGATTGAAGCGTGCCGGCCTGCGCGTCGATGCCGAGGCGCTGGTTGATGAGCTGGGAGATCGCGCCCGCGCCCAGCCCGAGGACGAGGATGACGAGGCAGGCGAGGAGGGTGGCGACCTGAGAGAAGCGGGTGGAGAAGGCGACGGCGATGGCGGTGAGGACCAGGACGCCTTGCCCGATGAGGAAGCTGGCGATCATGATCTCGACGATCTGGTAGTCGTGCTCGGCCAGGTCGTGGATGGGGGATTGGAAGGACCACTCGGGGGAGACCATGAGGACGACGGCGTAGGCGAGTGTGAGCAGGACCGCGAGCAGGCCGGTGAACATGGAGGTGAACACACGGCGGTAGAGGTAGTTGGCGGCGGCGGCGATGGCGAGTGCGCCAAAGAGTGCGAGGAGGGAGAAGGTGAGGACGGGGCCGTCGAGGTGGTCGGAGGCGTTTTGGAGGACTTTGTGCCGGATGGTGAAGAGCAGGACGATGGCGAGGATGTAGAGGGCGACGGTGATGGCGCCCGCGACGCCGAGGAACTTGCCGACGACGAAGACGGGGCGTGGGACGGGCTTGCTGACGACGGTGAGCGCGGTGCGTGACTCCATTTCGGAGGCGACGACGCCGGTGGCGGTGAACGCGGCGAGGAACATGCCGGCGAGGAAGAGTGTGCCCAGTCCGAGGTCGATGAGCATGCGGTTGTCGCCCTCGCCGGGGTCCATGGTGTAGGCGGCGAGGAAGGGGTTGATGACCATGGCGAGCGCGCCGACGAGGATGAGCACCACGAAGATGGGCTGTCGGATCGCTTCGAGGAAGGTATTGCGCGAGATGGCGAAGAACTGTTTGAGCATGGTGTATCGGGGGCTGGGCGGTACATGATACGCAGGTGGGCGGGGGTTGTGGGGCGGGCGGTGCCGGGGCGGGGTAGCCGGGTGGTGTGGCGGGCGGGGTGTTCACGCCTGAGGGCCTGCGGGATTACAATGCGTGCACGTGTATCAATTGACATGTCCATCATGTTCGAGTCAGGTGGGGTCGCCGTTTGTCCGGCACGGGGCGGTGGTGCGCTGCGAGGATTGCGACCATCGTTACCGCATCAAGTCGGCGTACGTGACGCGGACGGTGACGACGGGGCCCAAGACGCTTGACGAGCTGGACCCGCTGTTGCGTGGTGACAGTGTGGACCTTGACCAGGTCGAGGTGGCGCAGGAGCCGGCGGATGTTGCGCCGGTGTCGATCGATGCGGACGGCAACGTGGTGGGGCTGTCGGGGTTATCGGAATTGATGCGTCAGTCGGACGCGGCGCATGCGCAGGCGGCGGCGATCGCGCGGACGCGTGGCGAGGACAGCGCGCCCCCGCCCGCGGGCCGGGTGATGCGGCCGGCCGCGCCGGGTCGGCCGATGCCTGCGGCGCGTCCGCGTCGTGCCCGGCCTAAGAAGAAGAGCGCCGCGCCGATGCTGCTGGCGGGTGTGCTGCTGCTGGTGTTCATCGGGACGATGGCGGGGGTGGTGTATGTCGCGACGCGTCCCGCGCCGCCGGACCCGGTGGTGCAGGACGGCCCGCCGGCGACGGGCCCCGCGGGGCTTGGCGACCCGGCGGACCTGTTCCCCGATGTCCCGGGCCATCAGCCGGGGACGACGCCCGACCCCGACGGTCAGACGCCGGACCCCGCCCCCAGCGACCCGGACTGGATCACCTCGGCGGGTGGCCCCGAGGCGAACCCGGACTTTGCGTACAACCCGGACGCGAAGCCGACGGAGATCCCCAGGCCCAGCGATGTGCCCACGGTGTTGACGGCCGCGCAGCCGCTGGTGCACGAGGGCTGGTATGTGATGACGCCGCCGCGTCTGAATGTCGAGGCGACGGGGGTGAGTGTGGTGGAGCTGAACAATCTTGAGCCGATGCTGGAGGCCGAGGGGCAGATGGTCCTGTCGGGCGAATTGACCAACCGCGGGGCGCAGGCGGTGGTCGCGGGCGAGGCGCACGTGACACTGCTGGATTCGTCTGGCCGGGTGTTTGCGGAGACGTACCTGCCCTTCGCGGCGCTGGGCGGGGGAGAGACGCAGGAGGTTCGGCTTGCGATCCCGTCGCGCTACTGGAACCGGGCGCAGGACGTGCGGACGCGGGGGATCGTGTTTGAGACGAGCGACAAGCTGGACCTGCTGGCGAATGTGACGCTTGAGCCGGCGGGGGTGGACGGCTGGTCGTCGGTGCGTGTGACGGCGCGGAACCCGCACGACCGCTGGCTGCGAGATGCCTTGGTGGTAGTGTGGGCGGAGGATGTCGCGGGCCGGACGGTGGCGCGGTACCGCGCGGTGCAGGAAGACATCTACGTCGATCCGTCGGGCTGGCTGGACATTGTGGTGCATGTGCCACTGGAAACGGCGTCGGGCCCGGTGAGTTGGCACGCGCAGGTGATCCAGCAGTGAGCGGCGAGGCGAACGAGAAGACGCAGGTCTTGCCGGGCGACGACGCGGCATCGGTCGCGTTGGCGGCGGGGGCGCTGGCGGCGGGGGCGTGTGTGGGGATGCCGACGGAGACGGTGTACGGCCTGGCGTGCGATGCGCTCAGCGCGCGGGCGGTGGCGGGGGTGTTTTCGACAAAGGGCCGGCCGAGCTTTGACCCGCTGATTGTGCATGTGCGCGACGCGGCGCACGGCGCGGAGCTGGCGGTGTTTGATGCGACGGCGGCAACACTGGCGGAGCGTTTCTGGCCCGGGCCGTTGACGCTGGTGCTGCCGCGTCGGCGTGTGGGGGATGGCGCCCGGGGGGCGTTTGTCGTGCCGGACCTGGTGACGGCGGGGCTTGACCGGGTAGGGCTGCGCGTGCCGGACCATCGGGTCGCGCAGGCGCTGCTGCGTACGAGCGGCTTGGCGTTGGCGGCGCCGAGCGCGAACCGGTTTGGCTCGATCAGCCCGACGACGGCGGGGCATGTCGCGCAGGAGCTGGGCGGGCGGGTGGGGTATGTGCTGGACGGCGGGCCTTGCCGGTCGGGCGTGGAGTCGACGGTGGTGCGGATTGAGCCGGCGTCGGCGGGGGGCGCGGGCGGGGTGGAGGTGTTACGTCTGGGCGCGACGGGGGTGGAGGCGATCGAGGCGGCTCTGCCGGGCGTTGCGGTGGTGGTGCGTGCCTCGACGAGCGACCCGGGGGGTGCGGGGTCGGCACGGGAGGGGGGCGGTGGGGCGGCGCTGCCTTCGCCGGGCATGACGGACCGGCACTATGCGCCGCGGACGCCGTTGCGCTGGGTGGGCAGCCGCGCGGAGGCGGAGGCGGCGGCGCAGCATGGCCGCTGGGGGCTGCTGGCGCTGGGGGAGGTCGCGGTCAACGACGACCGGTTCGCGCAGGTGCGAACGCTGTCGGCTTCGGGCGACCTGGCAGAGGCGGCGGCGCGGCTGTTTGCGACGATGCGTGAGCTGGACGCGGCGGGGCTGGACGGGATCGTGGCGGTGTTGCTGCCGGAGGTTGGGCTGGGGCGGGCGATCAACGACCGCCTGCGTCGCGCGGGCGAGGCGGGGTGATCGCTGGGGTGCGGTTAGATACCCGAGCCGTCGGGGTCCAGCGTGCTGCCCGGGTCGTGGATGACCAGGCGGTGCTTGCCCAGTTGTTTCGCGGAGTACAGGGCTTTGTCGGCCAGGCCGAGGAGCTGGTCGGCGGTTGCGCCGGGGTCGATCGCGCGGGTGGCCATGCCGACGCTCATGGTGACCCGGCCCTCGTAGCCGAGCGTGTCGCACAGGGAGATGCTCGCGGCGGCAAAGTCCTCGCGGATGCGTTCGGCGACGGCGCGGGCCTCGTCGATCTCGGTGCTGGGCAGGACAACGACAAACTCGTCGCCGCCGATGCGGCCCGCGACGTCGGAGGCGCGGCAGTTGGCTTTGAGCACGCGTGCGGTGAGGCGGAGGATGCGGTCGCCCGCGGCGTGGCCGGCGGTGTCGTTGAGGGCCTTGAACCCGTCCATGTCGATCATGAGCACAGCCATGTCATTGCCGTCGCGTACGGACTGGGCGTGGCGTCGTTCGAGGGACTCAGTTAGGGCGCGGCGGTTGGCGATGCCCGTGAGCGCGTCGGTCGCCGCGATGGTTTCGAGCTCGAGCACGAGCGACTGGAGCTGCTCGTTGCGTGATTTAAGCTGCGCGAGGGTCGAGGTGAGCTGGGCCTGAAGTCGGCCGTTGTCCTGCTTGACTCGGCTGACCGCGAGGTTCTTCTCGACGACGACGGGCATGAGCCGTTCGTAGCCCGGGGCGCGGACGACAAAGTCGTATGCGCCTTGATGCACCGCCATCGCCGCATCGTCACGCTGGTTCTCATCGACGATAACAACGATCGGCATCTCGGGGCGAAGCAGCAGGACCTCTTCGACCACATCAAACGCCGACGCGTCGGGCAGCTCGATCGCACAGATCATCAGGTCCACCGCGTCGAGGTCTTCGCGGAGCAGTTCGTCCATGCAGAAGGTCTGCGTGATGGTCGTGCCGTCGAAGTGGGCCTTGAGGACGTCGGCGATGGCCGAGCGGTTGGGCGTGTCGGGGTCGACGAGGATGATCCGCGGCGGGGCCGTGTCGTGGTGCAGCAGGTGCCGCAGGTTTTCGGGTAGTGGTTTCATGTCCAGCGTCCTCCCCGACGCTGGCCGCGTGTGGTATCGCGGCGCTCGTGCTGCACGGACCGCCCGCCGCCCTTGCCGGCGGGTCTGGTTCTGTCTGTATCGGTCCGCTAACGGCGCGGCTTAATCCCCGCTACCCCCGCTTCGGGAAAGCCCGGCCTATGACCCCAGCGAGCGGAGGACATCCTGCGCCTGTGTCTTCGCCTCGCCGATCAGCCGGGCCTCGGCCTGCTCGAGGTGCGGGCGGGCCTGCGCGGGGCGGTCGAGGTATCGGGCGTAGATCAGACCGAGCATGAGCTGCATATCCGCCCGCTGCGGGTGGGTCGGGTACGTCTTGATCAGCAGCTCGTAGGCCTGCGCCGCGGACGCAAAGTCGCCCGCGGTCGCGAGCTGGTTGGCGATGTCCGTCTGAAGCCGCTCGTTGAGCACCTGCGACGGGCTCTCCTTGAGCAGCGCCGCGTACTGCGCCGCCGCCTCGGGCAGCTTGTGCTCCGCCGCGAGCTGCGCGATATCACGACGCTGTTTCGTCACCACCGGGTCCGTCGGCGGGGCGTGGGGCCCCTTGCCCCCGTGCCTGCCCTCCCACGGCTGATACCCCGTCCGCGTGATCTTGCGGAACTTCTCACGCCGACGACGGTGCTCGATCAGCGTCAGCAAATCGTACGGCTCGCGCGGCAGCATGCGCGTCAGCAACAGCCCCATCCCCAGCGCAAACCCCGCCAGCGTCCCCGAGATATGCGCAGTGTACGCCACACCCCCCGAACCCGCCGCGTGCAAGAACACATCCTTCGCGAAGAAGAAGATCACCACCAGCATCGCGGGCACCTCGAAGAACCCGATCAGCATCCAGAAGTACACAAACCCGATCCGCGTGCGCGGGAACAGCGCCAGGAACACGCCCGTCACCCCCGCCACCGACCCCGACGCCCCGAGCACCGGCGCGTCGCTGGTCAGCCAGTGCCCGAGCCCCGCGAACACGCCCGCGCTGAGGTAGAAAAACAGGTACCCGAGCTTGCCCAGCCGGTCCTCGACGTTGTTGCCAAACACCCACAGGAAGATCATGTTGCCAATCAGGTGCAGGAACCCGCCGTGCATGAACTGGTAGGTCAGAAACTGCCAGCCCAGCGTGCCGTGCTTGTGCAGCATCAGCCGATACGCGATGAACTTCTCGCTGGTCAGTGCCTCGGCCCGGGCCTGCGCCTCCCGCGCGATCGCGTCGTCTTCGAGGTACATCGCCTCCGCCCAATCCTCGCCGTCGCCGAACAGCGGGCCCACCCCATCACGCTCCATCAGGATCTGCGTCACATGCAGGTAGTACTGCTGCTCAAAATACGTGTGCGCCTGCTCCATCGGCCCGAGCGTCACGATAAACAGCACCACGTTCACCACGATCAGCGCGTAGTTCACATACGGCGTCGATCGCAAAGGCCGGTCGCTACGGATCGGGATAAGCATGCCCCGATAGTGTATGCGGACCGCGCGCCCCCGGCCCACCCGCGCTTCCCGCAACGCACCACCCTTGACCTACAATCCCCGCCATGCTCACCAAGCCCTCACACGCCCTCACCTTCGCAGGCGACACCGACCCCTTCCTCCAACGCGAGTGGATCCTCACCAACGCCGCCGGCGGATTCGCCATGGGCACCGCACGCGGCGCCAACACCCGCCGATACCACGGCCTGCTCATCGCCGCCGCCAAGCCACCCGTCGACCGCGTCGTCGTCCTCCACCACCTGGTCGAACAGCTCACCCTCAGCCACGGCGACGGCACCACCACCACCCTCGAGCTGGGCCCCATGCTCTTCGCCGACCCACAGGGCAACCGCGTCCTCGCCCCCGACGACACCGAGCTGCTCCAACGATTCGATAGCGACCTCGCCGCCGTCTGGTCCTACGCGCACCGCGGCCTCGCCATCACCCGCCGACTCGTGCTGCACGACGACCAGCCCGCCTGCACCGTCCACTACGACCTCACCGGCCTCAACAGCGTCTGCGAAAGCGCCGCCCTCACCCTCCGCCCGTTCATCACGCTCCGCGGCTTCCACGACCTGATGCACCAGCACGACGCATCAGCGACCTATGCCTGCGACACGCAGGGCGACACGCTCCATGTCCAGCACAACGGCCGAGCCGCCGCCTACCAATTGCCCGGCGGACAGGCGACCCCGGACCCGCAGTGGTGGACCGGTGTCCAGTACCCCATCGAACAACGCCGGGGCCAGGGCATGGGCGAAGACCTCTACGCCCCGGCCGTCTTCACCCTCAAGCTGCCCTCGCAAGACGACGCCGCCGCATCATTCACCGCGGCCCTCGGCGATACGCCCGCAAAGCCCATCGCCACACCCACCCGCCGGGTTGAACGACTCGCCTCGATCGGCCAAACCCTGGGCCAGGCCATCACCCCCGGCATGCCCGACCGCGAACTGCAACAGATCGGCGAAGCGGTCTTCGCGCTCGCCACCGCCTCCGACGACTTCATCGTCAAGCGAAACGTCGCGGGGCAATCGCTCTCTACCGTCATCGCCGGCTACCCCTGGTTCGCCGACTGGGGACGCGACACCTTCATCGCCTTGCCCGGGCTCATGCTCTGCACCGGCCGACACGACGAGGCACGCGACACCCTCGAGGCGTTCGCCAACGCGATCCGAGGCGGGCTCGTCCCCAACCGCTTCGACGACGACGACCCGACGCTGGCCCACTACAACACCGTCGACGCCTCGCTCTGGTTCGTCCACAGCGCACTCGAATACCTCGAAACCACCGGCGACACCGCCGCATGGGACGGCTGGCTCGCCAGGGCCTGCGTCCAAGTCGTCGAGGGCTACCGCCAAGGCACGCACGCGGATGCGCACGACGGTGAAACCCGGGTCCCGATCGCAATGCACGACGACGGGCTCATCGCAGCGGGCGACACGCAAAGCCAGCTCACCTGGATGGACGCCGCCGCCCCGGGGCCCGACGGCAAGGTCCACGTCTTCACCCCGCGCCCCGGGAAGTGCGTCGAGATCAACGCCCTGTGGTACAGCGCGCTGGCCCGGCTGAGTAAGCACCTGCCCAAGCCCTTCGCCAACGAACGCGAGCGATACGCCGAGCTCGCGCCGCGCGTCAAAGCGTCGTTTAGCCGTGTATTCTGGGGCAAAAACGCCCGGGCACGCGGCTACCTCGTCGACCACACCGCGCCGCAGGCAGATGGCAAGTGGGCCGACGACACCGCGCTGCGCCCGAACATGATGATCGCCTGCGCCCTCCGCGACAGCCCCGTCGACCCCGCGGCACGCGAGCAATCCATCGCATCCGCAAAAGCCAAACTCCTGACACCCGTCGGCCTGCGTACGCTCCCGCAAGACGACCCCGAGTACCACCCGCGCTACGACGGCCCGGCCTTTGTCCGGGACGGGTCGTACCACCGCGGCATCGTCTGGCCCTGGCTGATCGGGCCGTACGCCGAGGCCGTGCTCCGCGACGGCAACTACAGCGCCGCCGCAAAACAAGAAGCCCGCGAAGCCATCGCGCCCCTGCTCGAACGCCTCACCACCACAAAGCACCCCGGCATGCTCGGCCAGCTCCACGAGATCCACGAGCCCGAGCCGCCCTTCGCCCCACGCGGCTGCCCCGCGCAGGCCTGGTCCGTCGCCGAGGTCTTGCGCGTCTGGTGCATGCTTCACCGAAATGAAGGACGCTGACCGACATGCTCATGTGGTACTGGCTTGCACTGCTGCTTGGTTCGATGCTCGGCATGAGCGCGGTATCCCTATCGCTCTACGCATGGGACAAACGCCGGGCCGCGAAGAACGGCTGGCGCGTCCCGGAAAAACGCCTCCACATCGCGGCACTCTTAGGCGGCTGGCCCGGCGCACTCTTGGGGCAGAAGTGGCTCCGCCATAAAACGCAAAAGCGCTCGTTCCGCTTCGTGTTCTGGATCACGACCGCGCTGCACATCCTCATCTCGATCCTGCTGACCTATGCCGTGTACCTCGAAGCAAGCTCGGCCCAGTAAACGGTGACGCAGGCACCCTGCACGCCAAGACGCGAGCCCCTCAGTGAAGCAATGCGCTAGACTAGCCCTATGAAAGACTGCGAAACCGTGGTGTATGACGACTGGTACACGCCGCCGGGCGACCCGCTCGACGCCGCCGACGATTTCTACCACATCATGCGTAGACGCCGATCGGTGAGGATGTTCAGCGACAAGCCCGTGCCGCGCGAGCTCATCGAGTCGCTCGTGCGCTCCGCAGGCAGCGCGCCAAGCGGCGCGAACAAGCAGCCCTGGCGTTTTGTGTGTGTGGCCAACCCGCAGCTCAAACACCAGATCCGAATCGGCGCGGAAGAAGAGGAACGCGCGTTCTACCAGGGCCGGGCCAACGCGCAGTGGCTCAAAGACCTCGCGCCGCTGGGCACCGACGAGGACAAGCAATACCTCGAGGTCGCGCCCTGGCTGGTTGTTGTTTTCCGCATGACCAAGACCGACGACGGCGGACGCGTCTACTACTCCAGTGAGTCCGTCGGCCTCGCGTGTGGCCTGTTCCTCAGCGCCGCGCAGCACGCGGGCCTCGCCACCCTCACCCACACACCCAGCCCGATGGACTTCCTGGGCCAAATCCTCAACCGCCCAAGCCACGAACGACCGTACCTCCTCATCCCCGTCGGGTACCCGGCCCCGGGCTGCGAGGTCCCCACCGAAGCGCTCAACCGCCGACCCCTCGACGACGTCATGGTGGTCGAGGCGTAGCGCCTGCTACAATCCCCGCTTTGTTCACTCCCCGGTGGACACTCATTCTTTGCGAGATGTTCATGCGAATCATCCCCCTGCCGCTGCTGCTGGTCCTTGCTTTGTTCGTCGGCTGCGCGTCGACACCCCCGCCCAATATCGTCGATGACGGCACGCTCTACGCCACGCTGCGCGACGCCTCCGCCTCGGTCCTCAAGGACGGCCGAATCGCCGGGTCCGGCTCGTTCATCGACCGCGAAGGCACGTTCCTCACGGCCGCCCACGTGGTCCACGGGATGGAGCATCGCCTCGAGCTGCTGCTCAACGGCAGCCGGGTCATCCCCGCCGAGGTCGTCGCCAAGGACCTTGGTGCCGACATCGCGATCCTGCGCCCCGTGCAGCCCACGGACAGCGCCAGCAGCACGACCCCCGCCTTCGCGCCGATCGCGTGGCTGACGCTTTCTGACACCCCGCCCGCCGCCGGCGCGCCCGTCTACGTCTACGGCGCACCGGCCATGTACCGCGACCTCATGCTCCCCGGGCGGATCGCCAGCGACCACCCACGCTACAACCACCAGGGCGCCAACGACTGCTACCTCCACTCCGTCAACCTCGCCGGCCCGACCCCGCCGGGCATCTCCGGCGGGTGCTGGGTCGACGCCAACGGCCGGGTCATCGGCGTCCAGTGCTCGCACATCGGCTCCGAAAAAGCAACGACCGGCATGGGCTTTATCGCGCCGCTCGTCGACATCCAACGCCTCGTCGCACAACGCACCGACCACCCCGTCACCACCTTCGGCGCGCAGGTCGTCACCCTCTGGTCACAGTCCTACGGCTACACCCGGCAGTTCGAGCTGGGCAGCGCCGGCGTCGCCGTACACCGTTTGATCGACGGCGGGCCCGCCCAACGCGCTGGCGTCCCGACCGACGTGCTCATCACCCATGTTGACGGCCAAGCCACACCCGACATCGCCGCGTTTATGGATGTCATCCGGAGCCACCGGCCCGGCGACAGCGTCGAGGTCCGTACCGTCGCGCCCAACTCGCACAACGTCGAGACGTTTCGTGTCGAGCTGGATGAACTCAAGTGGTAGCGCGAAGCGGGTCGGGTGATGACGCGCATCGCAACGCGGCGGGTTAGGCCGTGCCCTGTGATCGCCGGGATGTGAGAAATCGCTGGGCCCGATGGCGTGTGGGGTGAGGTAACGTAAACTACGACTCGTGCGACTGTGTAGGACACGCTAGCCGACTGTTTTCCGCTTATGGCCAGCCAAGACCACCCGATCTACAAGCATGTGCAGCAGGACGCCCGCAACCGTCCCGCGGTGCCGCCGGCGATGCCCGGGCGGTCGGCTGCGCCGGCGTCGATCAACGGGGCCAACGGCACACCGCCCACCCCACGCGGGTTCGCGGGGCCGCCCCCGGGTGCGCCCGCGCCGGTCGTCACCCCCGAGCCCGGCGAAGGCAAACGCAAAGGGCTCCTGGGACGCATGCTCGGCAACGCCGGCCCCGGCGCCGCCGACACCCGACGCCCCGGCGCGGCACTGAGCAAGGCCGAGCTCAAACAACGCGAAAAGCTCGTCAAGGCCATGCGCGAGATCGCGCTCAAGACACAGACCCCCGGCCGCATCGTCGCCCGGGCCGGACAGCCCACCCCCGGCGTCTTCGCCGACCTCGTCCTCGCGGGCGTCGGCGAACCCAAACTCCCCGACGAGATGTTCGCCCGGCTGCACTGGGGCGGCGTCTTCGCCTACGTCGGGCCTAACGAAAAACACGTCCAGAACCTCGCCGAGGCCTACGACAACAAACGCGGGTTCTGCCTCGAACAGCCCGTCCAGCCCATCACCGCAGGCCTCCCCCTCCCCGGCATGCGCACCACCGGCTACGGGTTCATGGCACGGAAGCTCCAGCTCCTCCAGCCCGGCGACACGACCGAACGATTCACCTACCACGTCGAGCTCAGCCGATGCGCACGGTCCGCCGACACGCCCGACGGCTACCTCGTCACCAAACGCGTCCCGACCTACCAGAACATGGTCTGGCGGCTCCGGCAAAAGTTCCCGGATGTCGATGTCCGCGACCTTGAAAAACGCGCACACAAACTCGTGGACCACGTGTTCCCCACGTTCCTCACCCGCGAGGCCGCAATGCTCGGCATCCTCCAGAAAAACCTCGCACCCGAGTACCGCAACCGCGTGCCCCGCCCGCTGGGCATCGAGAAAGACGCACGCGGATTTGTACGCACCCTGCACATGAATTGGATGCGCATCGGCGGGCCCGTCTTGAGCCAGCTCGACTTCGCCGAGCAGTCCGCCGAGCTCCTCACCGCGCTCCACGAGCAGGCCCGTGTCATGCACCTCGACCTCCGCATGGACAACATGGTCATCACCCCCGACGGCGTGGGCTTTGTCGACTTCGGCTCGGCCTGCCGGATCGGCGAACAGATCGGCCAATCCCCCATGCTCGACACGCTCTTCAGCGAGATGATGCGCACCAGCCAGATCCAGAAAATGCTGGGCAAGATGCTCGAACGCGGACACGTCACCAACCAGACCATGGCCGAGGTCCACGGCAAGGTCGACAAAACCGTCGACTCCTTCTACCTCGCGGTCCAGATCACCAAGCCCCACGTCAACCCCGAACTCAAGCAGTTCATCCGCTACGAGCCCGAGGGCGATATCGCGCAGGCCCTGTCCTCCCTCACCGCCGCTGTCCTCCGCCCCAAGAACCCCGAGATGGCGCAGTACAAAACCGCGCAGGACATCCTGCGCGGCATCAACCGCATCCGCCGACGCGTCGAGGGCGGCCACACCCGCGCGGCGTAGCGACGCCCACGAAACAGGGCAAAAAAACGATGCAGGGGCGGCTCGGGGGCGATCCGCCGCCTGCATCTTTCCAAGGAGCAGGGGGTCAATGGGCCAGCAGGAGGTCCTCCACGGGCAAGGTTTCTATCGAAACGAAACCACCTGAACTATAGCGCTCCAACCCATCGCGGGCGAGACTATTGCGGTGGTGGCTGATGAAATCGATGTAACACGCCACACCCGTTAGGGCAGCCCGTAACGCATCACGAAGTCGCCGGAGCTTCGGCTGAAGACCATGCGGAAGGGGTGGCCCGCGGTGGTTCGGCCAAAGACGTAGCAGCCGTGCGAATCAAACGTGCTGGGCCAGCCGCCGGGCCCGACGCCGTGCGTGGCGTACCACTGCGCGGCGCGTTGCTCGGCCTTGTCCGGGTCAAACGCGCTGTCGTACCGCGCGGTGTACCGCGGCGAGCTGGCGAGCAGCTCAAGCGAGTGGGCGTCCGCCTCGCCGTGCGCGAGGATGTACCGCTCCCCGGTGTCGGGGTCGGTCCAGGCGTGGAAGGTGATCTTGCGGGCGTGCTCGACCTTGTGGGTCGGGTCAACGCTCGCGCCGCCGGGCACATCGCGCAGCGAGTCGGCCCGCTGGGTCTGGGCATTGGCCGTCATGAGCTGGCTGAGCACGTAGACGACCACGAGCGTGGCGATGACACCCGCCGCGATCGCGATCCGCTTCGTACTGTGGTGTACGGCTTGCATAATCGGCAGACGTCCACCGCCCGCCGATGGGGTTATCGGTGATCCATACGACCGGCTTAAGCGCCGTATCCCGGCCCAAACACGCTAGGACACGGGGGACGGGTCGACAAAATCGACCCGCGCATCGTCCGTCGGCAGCGCGGGGACCAGGCCCGCGGCCGCGCCCTCGGTCAGCAATTGGTTCACCGCATCGCGGCCGCGTTGGCCGTAGTCGAGCGTCCAGTCGTTGACGTACATCCCGACAAACTCGTCGGCCAGGTCGCTGCCCATGTCCCGCGCCCAGTTGAGCGCAAACTTCACCGCCTCCTCGCGGTGGGTCAGCGCGTACTGGATCGAGTCAAGCAGGATCCGGCAGACGTCCGCAATCGCCTTGGGCTCGCCGCCGCCGACGTCCCGGCGGATGCAGTTCCCCCCCAGCGGCAGGGGCAGCCCGCGCGAGTCGGTCCACCATCGGCCCAGGTCGACAACCAACTCAAGCCCCTGGTTCTGGTAGGTGATCTGCCCCTCGTGGATGATGAGCCCGGCGTCGTACTGGCCCGCAACCACCTTGGGGATGATCTCGTCGAACATCACGTTCTCAAACACGATGTCGTCCTTGCTCAGCCCGTGCTCCCTAAGCAGGAGCTGGAACGCGAGCCAGGCGGTGGTCCGCTCGCCGGGGATCGCGATGCGTTTGCCCTTGAGGTCGGCGATCGTGCCGGCCTTGGGCGCGACGATCATCGGGCCGTACCCATCGCCCATCGACGAGCCACAACTCGTGAGCGCGTAGTCCTTGGCGACATAGGGGTACTGGTGGATGGAGATCGCGGTGATCTCGAGCTCGGCCTTCGCGCTGCGGACATTGAGCGACTGGATGTCTTCGAGCACGTGGACAAACTCGTAGCCACGCGTATCGATCTTCGGGGTGTAGCGGTGGCCGTCGGGCCCGACGAAGTTCGCGAGCGGGTACCACATGAACGCGTCGTCGGGGTCGGGGCTGTGCCCGATGCGGAGCGTCGTCGTGCCGGCGGTGGGGGTGGAGTTAGGCATGGGTGAAGTGTAGCGGTTTGGGGTGTGGATGAGGGCAGCGAGCGCAGGGCACCGCAGAGTTTGTTGAGCCGTCGCCCAACGGCAGTGAGTTTAGCGCACGACGACGGTGACCTTGCCCAGCACGCCGCAGTCGACGCTGTAACGCTCGGCGATCTGCGCATCGGGGCCGGCCTGTGTGATGGAGCGGGTCGGCGTGCCGGTGAGGACGACCTGGCCCTGCTCGAGGGTTTCGCCGTCTTCCTGGAGCCGCTGGACGAGCCAGAGCACGACGTGGAGCGGGCCGCCCATACAGTCGGACGCGGGGCCGGTGGCGTAGCGTGATCGGCCGGCGTAGAGGGCGATCTCGAGCTGCGCGGGGTCGAAGCCGACCGGCTCGATCCCAGGCCCCAGCGCGTAGCGGTACGCCGCGCCGTTGGCCGCGACCATGTCCGCCGCGCCGGGCTGGGCATCAAAGCCGTAGAGCACGTCGGGCATCTCGATCGCCGGGTGCAGCGTCGCGATGTAGGGCAGCAGATCATCGACCGTCTGGACCGGCTCATCGATCGTCTTGCCGATCGTCACCGCGATCTCGGCTTCGATCATAAACCGCCTGAACCCGGCCGAGATCACCGAACCGCCGTCGGGCACCTCCATCTGGTCCAGCAGCACGCCATACACCGGCGCATCGACCCCCGCCCGAAGCTGCGACGCGGCGCTCGAGTACGCGACCTTGTACCCCGCGACCGATCGGCCCAGGCGACGCTGCGCACGGATGTAGTTGGCCTGCTCCTTGTACGCCTCCTCGAGCGAGAGGTCGGGCCGGAGCACCGTCGGCATCTCCACAAACGAGTGGGTCCGTTCGCCCGCGAGGACGGTCTTCACAAACGGCGTCTCGCGGCCGGCACAGCCGACGAGCAAGCTCACACCCAACAGCACAAACACAAAACGCTTCATCGCGAGCTCCCTGAGATCGACAAGGGATTGTACCCCGCCCGGGGCGGGCGTCGGATGATTGCGCCGAATTCGCTCAGCACGCGGGCGTGTCGTCGGCCGGCGGCTGGGGTGGCCCGGCCGCGTCGCCCACGGCATACGCCGGGATCTCGAAGGGGTTGTCGCGGTAGGGGTCCTTCCCCCGCAGCGCGAGCCACACACCCGCCAAGAGGTAGGCGGGCAGGAAGCACGGGCCCCAGCGGGCGTACTGCTCGACGTGGACACGCTCGTGGACGCGGGTGCGATCGAGCTCGTGCGGGGTCTGCGCGAGGACGGTGTGGCCGAAGGTAATCGCCGCGGCGCCGCCCTGGACAAAGGGGGCGTGTTGGAGGAGCCAGCGTGCCGCGCCGCCGTGCGCTTCGACGACGCCGGTGTGGACCTGCCAGCCGCCGCCCGTCGCGCGGGCCAGCAGCGCGAGCCCGAGGCCGAGCAGGGTGTTCGGCGACGCCCACGCGTAGCGGAGGATCGTAACCAGCATCGATACAGGATACCGGGTCACATCCCCACCAGGCACCCCCGCAGGGGGGGTGGAGCAAGTCCGCGCGGGATAAGTGGAACGCGTCCCCGTAGGGTGGGTGGAGCGAGTCTGCGTAGGGTGGGTGGAGCGAGTCCGCGAGCGATACCCACCGCGCGGGCAAAGACGCCGAGCGCTCGACGGTGGTCATCGTTCGCAGATGCCGTCCACCCGCCTACGCCTTGAGCCGGAGCATCGTCAGGCCGTCGGCGATCGGGAGCATGACACAATCGAATCGGGAGTCGCAGGCGACGGCGGCGTTGAAGTCGCGGGCGATGACGGCGCGTTCGGTGTCGTCCGCCGGGTCGGCCGCGCGTCCGCCGGCGAGGACGTTGTCGACGAGGATCACCCCGCCTGGCCGGATGAGGTGGGTGAGCGCCTCGACGTAGTTGGCGTTGTTCTCTTTGTCGGCATCGATGAATGCCATGTCGAACGAGCGCGTCTGCGGGAGCGACTTGAGCGACTCCAACGCCGGGCCGATCTTGAGTTCGATCTTGTGCGCCACGCCCGCCTGCTCCCAGAACGGCTTGCCGACGCTCGTCCATTCATCGCTGACGTCGCAGCAGACCAGTCGGCCGTCGTCGGGCAGCCCGCGTGCGGTACACAGGGCCGAGTAGCCGGTGAACGTGCCGATCTCGATGGCGTTGCGTGCGCCGATGAGCCGGGCGAGGACGGTCATGAATGCGCCCTGGTCGGGTGCGATCTGCATCTGCGCATCGTCGCCGAGCCTGGCGGTGGCTTCGATGAGCGCTCGCTGGATATCGTCGGGCGGTGTGCCATGCGCGACGAGGTAGTCGTAGACGGTGTCGGTGAGGGTGGGGGTTTTGCGTGACATGATGTTAGTGTAGACGCTGGTCTATGCAGGTTTCTCATTGCACGTTGTCACGAGACAAGTGAACAGTTCACAGTGAATCGTAAACAGTCAGGATCGTAGCCCCTGTTCACTGTGAACTATGCACTCCTCACTCGCGTCCGCGCGCTGTACCACGCCCACAGCTTTTCGAGCCCCTCGCGCACCGGGGTCTTGGGGTCGTAGCCCAGGAGCCGGCGGGCCTTGTCGATGTTGGCGAAGGTGATCGCGGGCTCGCTCGCCGGGGCGGGCGGGGTTTCGAGGATGGCCTTCTTGCCGATGATGTCTTCGAGCAGTTCGACGAAGTCGGCCATGAGCACGGGCTCGCCGCGGCCGAGATTGATCTGTTCGTAGCCCAGCGGTTGATCGAGCGCGAGGACCACGCCGTCGACGATGTCGTCGACGTAGGTCCAGTCGCGTTTCATCTGGCCCGCGTCGAAGAGGGTGATGGTCTCGCCGCGGGCGATGCGGTCGGCGACCATGAAGGGCATCATGTCGGGCCTGGCGCGTGGGCCGTAGACACTGAAGAATCGCACGGCGGTGAAGTTGAGCTGGTGGAGGTTGTGGTAGGTGTAGCCCATCAGCTCGATGGCCTTCTTCGACGCGGGGTAGGCGGAGAGCGGGGCGTTGCAGGCGTCGTCCTCGGTGAAGGGGAGGTTCTGCGTCTTGCCGTAGATGCTGGAGGTGGAGGCGAAGACGAAGTTGCCGGTGTTGTTTTGCTTCGCGGCCTCGAGGAGGTTGACGCTGCCGACGATGTTGACCTGGGTGTAGAGCGGCGCGCGCCCGATGGAGTAGCGGACGTTGGCCATCGCGGCGAGGTGGGCGACGGCGGCGGGCTGTTCGGTGTCGAAGAGGGTGTTGACGGCGTCGGTGTCGCGGATGTCGGCTTCGTAGAGCGTGAAGCGTTCGTGGTCTTTGAAGCCGGCGACGTTATCGCGTTTCTGGTCGACGCTGTAGTAGTCGTTGAAGTTGTCGATGCCGACAACCCGGTCGCCGCGCGCGAGCAACGTCTCGGCAAGGTGGGAACCAACGAGCCCGGCGACGCCGGTGACGAGGATGGTGGATGGATGTTGTTCGATCGTAGTCATTCATCGCCCCTTTGTGCTTCGATCTTCTGCCGGGTTTCGACGATCGACATTTCAAAAATAGCCAGGATCACCTTACTCATCGCCCGGATCATCAGCACAAATGTAATCAGCAGGACGGACTGAAACGCGAGGACGCACGGGCCCAGCATCCCAAGCAGGAGTTGCGTGTCGCGCATCTCGGCAATCACCAGGAAAGCCATCACCAATGATGTGATCAGCCCGACGCCGCCGCTGATGAGCCCCAAGACCATGAACAGCCCCGAAGACGCATTCAGCGACTTCGCGTAGTCGATCCAGTACTTGTGCTCGTAGAGGTCGGTTATGGCTGTCGCTCCAAGGCTTGCGGACTCAGCCCTCGACTTGTTTATCGGTGTTTTGTTTGTGGAGGTTCTGCTGGATGTCCTGCAGCAGTTCGGCATTATCGGCAATGGTTTGGCTGGCGGAGTGGATCCAAGTGCTAAGGGCCAGGGCAATGATGCATAACCCACAGGCGAGCAGGCAAAATCCTAGTCGGTGTTGTCCTTCGGGTTGTACGAAAGCGGAATAGAGGATGATGCAGGCCGCAACACCTAGGCCAAGCTGTGCGATTCGGCTGCAGCTCCGCAAGCTCGAGCCCCTACGCCGGGCCATGATGATGTCTTCATTCGACAGCATGTGCTTGATCCAGTTTATGGCTTTTCAAATTTCTAAAGAACTACTCCTGATCGTCATCCACCATCATAAACTTCACTTCCGCCTCGGCGGCGAGTTCTTCGCCGACGTAGGCGCGGCAGCGCATGTGGGCGATCCGGCTGCGGACGCGCACGGCCTCGGCCTCGAGGAACAACTGGTCGCCCGGCGTCACGGGCTTGCGGAGCTTCACGCGGTCCAGCGACAACAAAACCGGCAGCTTGCCGACCTGCTGCAGCGATTGGCCGATGAGGACGCCCGAGAGCTGCGCCATCGCCTCGACGACGAGCACGCCGGGCATGATGGGGGTGTTGGGGTAGTGGCCCTGGAAGAAGGGCTCGTTGATGGTGACGTTTTTGACGCCGACCGCCCGTCGATCGCCGTCCATCTCGACGACGCGGTCCACCAGCAGCATGGGGTAGCGGTGGGGCATCATGCGGAACAGGGCGCGGATGTCGATGACCTCGCTGGTGCGTGCGAGGTGGTTGTGGGTCTGGCGTCGGTACTGCTGGATGAGTTTGCGGACCAGCATCTGGTTGAGGGCGTGGCCGGACTTGTACGCGACGATACGTCCTCGGATGGGGGCGCCCAGGAGGTAGAGGTCGCCGATGAGGTCGAGCATCTTGTGCCGGACGGGCTCGTCGTTGAAGTGGAACGCGTTGTTGCCCAGCGGCTTGCCGTCGTTGCCGATGACGAGCATGTCGTCTTCGGAGAGGTGCGAGAACATGCCGGCGGCGCGGGCCTGCTCGGCTTCGTCCTGGGTGGAGAAGGTTCGCGAGGGCGCGATCTGCTTGGCGTAGTCGTCGCGGTTGAAGTCGAAGCTGACGAGTTGTCGGCCGATGGGCCCGTCGCCGTAGTCGAGCTCGTAGAGCAGCTGCATCTCGGGCTCGTCGCTGGGGGTCGCGGCGACGACGGCGTCGCCCTGACGCACGATCACGGGCTCGGTGACGATCAGGGGCTTGCGCTCGGCGTTGTTGTCGGCGACCCCCGCGCCCAGCAGCGCGTCGTGGAACGGCCTGGCCGAGCCGTCGAGGATGGGCACTTCGGGCCCGTCGATCTCGATGAGCAGGTTATCCAGGCGAAGCCCGGCCGCGGCAGACAGCACGTGCTCGACGGTGTCGATGCTGGCGTCGCCCTGCTTGATCGATGACCGGCGGGGGCGCTTCACCACACGCGAGACCAGCGCGGGGATCGGGGTGTTCTTCAGGTCCGTGCGGACAAAGACGATGCCGTGATTCTCGGGCGCGGGCTTGAACGTGAGCGTTGTGACCTGCCCATTGAACAGCCCGGGCCCGGTGAGCTTGACGGTCTTCGCGATGGTCTGCTGCGGCTGCATAGGGGGCGTCGATTCAGGAGGCGGAAGTCGGGAGGACGCGGCGGGCGTGCTTGCGTCGGTCGGGGCGGGCGATGCGAGGGTGTATCGACATCGAACGGCTCAGGGCTGCTTTCTCTCTTCGTCTTTCTTGGCTTTGAGTTTGGCGCGGTTCATCTCGCGCATGAGTGCGGGGAGCTTGCGCAGGGCGATCTCTTCTTTGAAGGTGTCCTTGAGGGGCTTGGCGGGCAGGCCGCCCCAGGTCTCGCCGTCGGGGATGTCGTTGATGCAGGCGGAGGAGCCGGCGACCCGGCAGCGGGAGCCGATGTTGACGTGGTCGCTGATGCAGGTGAGCCCGCCGATCATCGTGCCGTCGCCGACGGTGGACGACCCGCCGATGCCTGCGCAGCCGGCGATGACGACCATGCGTCCGAGGATGACGTTGTGTCCGATCTGGACCTGGTTATCGATCTTGCAGCCGTCGCCGAGGATGGTGGCGTCGAACTTGGCGCGGTCGATGGTGGTGCCTGCGCCGATCTCGACGTCGTTGCCGATGCGGACGACGCCGATCTGGGGGATTTTGACCAGCCGCGGGACGGGGCCGGACGTATCGGGCCGGAAGCCGAAGCCGTCGGCGCCGATCGTCACGTTCGGATGCATGATCACGCCGCGCCCGATCTCGCAGCGCTCGCGGATCACGGTCCCGGCGTGAATCTCGGTGCCGTCGCCGATCGTGACGTCGCTGTAGAGATGGACACCGGGATGAATCGTGACGCCGTCGCCGATCCGGCACCGCGCGTCGATCGTCGCGAGCGCGCCGACGCGCACCTCCGCGCCAAGCTCCGCTGACGGATGCACCCACGCGGCGGGATGCACGCCCGGCTGCGGGCGCGACGGCTCCGGCGCGAAGAGCGTGAGCACGCGAATCGACGCGAGATCGACGTCGTCCACTTCGATGCGCGGCCGCGCGTCACCGGCCACGGCCACGCCGCGCGGGACGAGGAAGGCCGCGGCGCCGCTCGACGGCGCGGTGGCGCGATAGCGTTCGGCGCCGATGAAAGCGAGCTCATCGGGGCCGGCGG
>JBITAC010000166.1:0-6676 GCA_044439905.1 Phycisphaerales bacterium JB063
CTCTGGGTGGAAGGGATTACCGATCGCTTGTATTTGCGTCGATATTTTGAGCTATACCAAGATCATCGCAGCAAGAACGAGGATGACTTTATCTTTTGGCGTGAAGACACACACTACTCGTTCGTCGAATACAGCGGGTCCAATCTGACTCACTGGTCTGCCGGATCAGATGGCGACGAAGCGATCAAAATGAAGTTTCTCTGCGGCGATGCCCTAGTGATCTGTGATCAAGATGGCTCTCAAGCAAAAAATGAATCCCATCAAGCATTGAAAGATCGTATCGGCGATCACGCATATGTACTCGACGTACGCGAAATCGAAAACCTGATCTCCGCAGATGTTCTATCTAGGGTCGTCTGTGAGTATGAAAATGATCAATCCTTAGAACTCAAGTATTTCACTCAATCGGCTTACAAAACTAAACCCATCGGTAAGTTTATCCAAGAAAAAATACTGCCTGACGACTACACCTCGGCGAGGCCCGTCAAAACCGAACAGCCCTATGCCGCCAAAAGCGGTACGATCAAAGACAAGCTAGGTTTTTGTCGCAAAGCACTAGATCATACAACTAGCTATGACCATGTCTCTCAGTACGCTAGAGTCGTGTGCGAGAGAATGTACGACTTCATCAAATCGCACCAACCAAAGTAAGCTTGATGGGCGCTAAGGTGTCAGAAGCCGTACTCTTGCATTTCGTAGTGTGCGACTGATGCCGGGCCGGCACCAGCGAAACACCGGGACGGATGGTGTAGACATGGAGACGGGTGCGGTGTGATGTCCGGCCTGGCGACGCTCGGCCTCGGCGGGTGGTATGGGCAGAGGCTTGGCGATGCCACGGATCGGGACGCTGTGACCATGCCTGCACTTGTTAGCCCCCGGCGCATCTCCGACGCTGCGCCCCGGCCACCCGTCATCCGCCTGTCGCCGCGACACTTCACGCAGATGTTTTTCTCGTTTGAGGTAAGGCGTTTAGATTTCGGCGGAGGGGATCATGAGTGGAGGCTGGTGGCCGGGGTGGAGCGAGTCCGCGAGTGACCCCCCGGAACGGGGCACGCTCATCTTGATAAATCACAACCGCACCCCGCCGCCTGCGTCCCGTCCCGGGGCTCGCGGACTCGACCCCGGCCACCAGTCGTTTTCGGGGTGGGGCCGGGGGTGTTTACTCGTAGTCTCGGCCTTCGTGGCTTTGGAGGACGGACGACTGCCAGGCGGTGAGGTCTTCGAGCATCGCGGCTGCGCGTTCGGGGTGCGTCTGCGCGAGGTTGTTGGATTCCATCGGGTCGTCGATGAGGTGGTAGAGCTCGAGCCGGGTTTCCCCGCCCCGGGTGATCCGGTGGAGCTTCCAGGGCCAGGCCAGCCAGGCGGCGTGGCCCCGGGCGGTGTGGTTGGCATGGTCGGGGAACACGTTGACGTTCTTGAGCAGGCGCTCGGGCAGCGGGGTCGGCTGGCCGGCCTGCTGGGCTTCCATGAGTTGACTGATCAGGCGGTCGTTCCAGGTCCCATCCCCCTCCGCGATGCCGAACCAGAAGCCGATCGCGGGGCGCCGGGACTGCTCGCCGGCGAGGATCGGGGCGAGGTCGATGCCATCCAGACGGGGCTGGTGCTCGACGCTCGCGCCCGCGATCGCCAGGAGCGTCGGGTAGATATCCGAGGTCACGGCTGGCACATCGATGCTCGCGCGCTCGAACCGGCTGGGCCATTCGAGCATCGCCGGGACGCGGAGCCCGCCCTCGTAGATGCTGCCCTTTCGAGCACGGCCACCCGAAGACGCCTGCACCAGCCCGCCGTTGTCGCTGCAGTACCACAGGAGGGTGTTGTCGGCGATGTCCAGCTCACGCAGCGCGGTGCGCAGCCGGCCGAGCTGCTGATCCAGCAGCGTGATTTCCAGAAAGTACCCCCGGCTCGGTCGGCCGGCGTATAGCGACTCCGCCCCGTCGAACGCCGGGGTTTCCGCGTGCGGGTCGTGGGGCGACGGGAACCAGATGACGGTGAACATCGGCTGGTCGCCGTCGTGATGCGCCTCGATGAATTCGAGCGCGGCGTCCATCACAATAACGCTGCCCTGGCCTTCGATCTGCCGGTACGTCCCGTTGTCGCTGAGGTACGGGTCGCGGTCGAAGAAGTTCAGCCCCGACAGCCAGCGGTCGAACCCCATCTGCCCCGGGCAGGTCGGGCTGTCGGCCTGGACCGAGCCGATGTGCCACTTGCCGAAGTGGCCGGTGACGTAGCCGGCGTCGTGCAGGGCCTCGGCGACCGTGTGCTCGTGCGGGCGCAGGTAGTGGCCGTGGTTGAGGACGTTGCCGCGGATCGGGTGCCGCCCGGTCATGACGCTGGCGCGGGTGGGTGAGCAGACGGGCGCGGCGGCGTAGAAGCGGTTGAAGACCACCGCGTTCTGCGCCATCGCGTCCATGTTTGGGGTCTGGACGAACGGGTGGCCGGTGTACCCCGCGTCGCCGTAGCCCTGGTCGTCGGCCATGACAAGGATGATGTGGGGTCGGTCTTGCGCCTCTGTGAGCGCCTGGACCGGAGAGGCAAAACCCAGCCAGATCATGAGGAAAAGCAGGAGTTTTTTCAACGAAGAACTCTTTCTGAAAAGTAGAAATCATAATCGGTCATCATCCCAAGGTCCTGTGATGCTGCATCGATCCCAACGGGGACCTCATTTTCTGTCGTCCACAAGCGCGGACCCCGAGATGCCTGATCTTCCGCATACACCCCGCCAGCCTGGTGTTTGCCGCCGATGCCCCGCCGAGGGTTCCGCAGGCGTTGGTCTTTGCGTTTTGTTGACACCCAACACGACTACCGAACTCCGCCGCGTGAGCACAGCAGCAGCAACCCGCCCAGCGACAGCGCTGTCGCCGGCTCGGGCACGGCCGGCTCGGGTGGGGTGCCGTTGCTCCAGTTGGCGAGCACGACGTTCAGGTCGGTTTCGCCGACGGTGCCGTCGGCGTTGACATCGCCCTGCGCGAGGGTTGCAGTGTTGTTGCCCCAGTGGGCGAGGAGGATGTCCAGGTCTTCGACCCCCACAAAACCATCCTGGTTGATATCCGCGTTGGCGTGCATCGTCATCAATGCGTGCATCTGCTGGGCGAACCCGGCCCCGAGCGAGAGCTGGCCGGTCTGGCCGAAGTGGATGCTATCACCGTTGACCTGAAACTCATCCGTATCAACGTAGGCCATGCGGAGGTCGGCGTCGGCGGTGTCGGCCTGTCCGTCACGGACGTCATGGGCGTGTGTGTAGACGGCGGGCAGCTGGTCGTGCAGCCGGCCGAGGACGAAGTGGAGGTCGTCGCCGTAGTGGTCTCGCATGTCTTCGACGAAGTCGGCGAGGTTGTCGCCGTAGGCCGGGCCCGCGGTATCGGAGCGTGCGTCGCGTTCGCCCTGCATCCAGAGCATTCCGGCGATCTCGTACTCCACGCCCGCGGTGTCGAGGTCAGCGAGCGCTGCCGAGACGCGCTGATTGAACGTGTCGTACTGCGGGTTGTTGTTGCCGTCGGGGTCCCAGTCGTTGGCAAGGTCCGTACCGCTGACGGCGTACTTGATGAGGTAGATGTCCTGGCCCTCGTAGAGCGTGGCCATTTCATGGCCGAAGGCGAGTTCGGGGCCGAACTTGTTCGCGCCGCCGTCTGCCACCCCGCCGTTGCCGAAGCCGGGTGCGAGGTCGGTAAACGAAGCCGAGCTGTGCCGCCAGATCTGGACGGCGGGGAGCGGGGCATCGTAGGGGGCGGGCAGGCCGTTGACGCTGCCGACACCCTCCATGTTGGACTGCCCACCGAGCAGAAAGACGAGTGCGGGCTCGTCCGGAGCGGCCTGGGCGGCGGCCGGGGCTTGGGCGGCGGCCGGGGCTTGGGCGGCGATCATCATCCACATCGCAACGAGCAAAAGGGGTGTTCGCATCCGTTGAGTTCCTGTCACAAAAATGGCGTCATGAAGAGGAAACGCTCGCGTGTACCTTTCGGCGATTATCCACGATGCACATGACGTGTGGCGAAGCGTCGGATCAGGCAGCTGGGGAAAAACCGCCAACCCGCCGGGAGCGAGTTGACGGTGAAGGAGTATTGCATCACGCACGGCGGCGGCGCGCGACCAACAGGCCGCCCAAGCCGAGCAGCGCCAGCGAGCCGGGCTCGGGGACGGCAGTCGCGGTGTAGCTGTTGATCAAGACCTCGTCGGCCTCGTTTCTACGGCCGTAGATTCCCAGGTCGCCTCCGGTCAGTGTGGCGTCTGTCTGGACGCCCGTGTTGATCAGCACGTTCATCGCGGAGGAGCCGGAATGGCCCCCATCGACATCGATCAGTTGCGCCGAGAAGCTGCCCGCGCTGCTGGAGGCGACCTCGATCCGGTAGGTATTGTCCAAAGCCAACGTCCCGACATCGCCGCCACCCTGAACGTGGCTTGTCCAGATGTTAAAGACGCCGATGCTCCCGTCGTCGTCATTCATCGTCATGGTAATCCGGCCGCCGCTGCGACGAACACGGAAAGCATAGGACTCATCACCATTTGCACCCGTGCCCGACCCGCCGACGTTCCAGGCCACGCCCACCCAATCTTCATCCGTCGTGTCATCAACCGCAAACTCGAAGTCCATCGAAATGGAGAAAGGGGAGTTCGTCGGGACAGCGCTGTGGCTGAGCGTATTGTTCTCAGTCCCGCTGACCGTCAGCACGCCGCCGCTCTCGGTCCAGGTGCTGCCTGCGTTTGCAGACCAGCCGGCATCCAACACGCCGTCGTTGAAATCATCGGTATAGGTCGCCGCTTCCGCGGCCACCATCAGGCATAGGCAAGGGACGGCCGACAACAGCAGTGCGCGATTCTTCATGACAAATCTCCAAATAGGAAGGTAGAAATCTCCTCTACTCCTCGCAGAGGCAGTGAAAGTGATGTCGTTAGGCTCAGTTCTTGTATCCCGACACATCGGGCCAGTAGCCATAGATCGGCTGGGATGTCCGGTCGTAGGCGCTGAACTGACGCAGCTCTGAGGTACGCACGAATCCGACGGACGTATCGAGGTAGCTGACATTCGCGCCTGCGGCCCCCACCTCTTCGGGGGTGGCGAACTGCGGCCCCGTCACCAGCCCCTTAGGCCCGTGCGAATATGACGCGACCGCCGGGTTGCGTGTGCCCGCTTCGGAGACATCTGCGGACATGACGAGTGTCCCATCGTCTTCCATCGACATCGGGGCGACCCAGTCCAGCCCGCTATCCGCCGCGACGGGGTAAGCGCTGTCCTGGCGTCCGGACATCAGGTAGTAGCCGAAGCGGAAGGTCGGCTGGGTGCTGTACATGATGTAATCCGGCCCGCGCTCGGGGCAGGTGAAGAACTCCGGGTCCATCCCCTGCTCTTCATAATCCGCCAGCATCTCTAGGCTGATCCAGCTGAGGTGGTCGCTACTAAGCGAGGGGAACGCGGAGTAGCTGCGCTGGGTCGATTGTGCCGCCGTCAGCCAGCGGTTGGTCAGGCGGAAGCGGTTCTTGTTGTCCACGCCCATGACGACCGTGGTGGTCGAGAACTGGCGAAGGTTGGAGGCGCATTGGGTCCGGCGTGCGGACACCCGCGCGGCGCCCAAGGCGGGAAGAAGGACCGCGATAAGTAACGCGATAATCGAGATGACGACGAGTAACTCGATCAGCGTGAATGCATTGCTACGCTTCATGATGGAATTCCTTCTAACGTGAATAGGACTAACGTGAATAGAAAGGCGGGAAACGCTCCGGTCGGGACGACCCGGCCGCAGCGTGAAGGAGGATCGGTTTACGCATGACGCCGGCGGAGCAGTGCCAAACCACCCAGGCCCAGGAGCGCCAGCGAGCCGGGCTCGGGCACCGGGGAGGCGTCCAGACGGACGTTGTCGAACCAGCCGACGTTCGTGCCGTTTGTGAGTTCGATACGGAGTGCTTGCCCCTCACCTGCGGGGGAAGCGCCTGTGCTAAACGTGCCCGACCAATCCACCCAGCCGCCATCGACCTGTGCGGGCTGGCCGGTCGAATCGATCGACAGAACGATATTGGCACCACCCGTGGCACCGTAGCCCAGATTGACAATGGGGTCGCCGGGATCACCACCCGCACCGTCGAGGTCCCGGTCGCCGATCGCAACCGTTAGCGTATAGGTTGTGTTGGCCTGAAGCGTTGCCCCCAGCACCTGGAGGATATCGCGCTGGGCGGTAAAGAAGGACTGAGACCCGTCGTTCTGCCCAAGTCCGGTATCCGCGATGACGCTGGGGCCCGGCCCGTGATACACCAAACCACGTGCGTTGCCGGCAGTGGCATTGTTGCGTCCGTCGTCATACTCGCCCCACCCTGTAGGAACGATGTCCGCATTCAGTTGGTTGGCGAGCCCAGAAACATCGTCGGTTTCAAAACTATGGTTCACAACAGCAATCGGCGCGGCCATCGCTCCGCCCGTGACCAAAGCACCAGCAACATACATCGTAAACTTCGAAAAAACGGTCATGTGTCTTCTCCAATAAGAAAGTGGAAAAAACGCCTGCTCCAACATGAAGCCGACAAAACTACTGCGGCGAGAGCCGCCCATCGTCGTGTTCCAACTGAGTGTCTTGGTCCGAGGCCGCGACCAGGACACGCATCTCGTCGATGCGGCTCAGCATCAGGCTGAACTCAAGGGTTCTGCGATCTTGGGAAATAGTGATTTGATCAGGGTATTCCGGACCTTCAC
>JBITAC010000167.1:0-56634 GCA_044439905.1 Phycisphaerales bacterium JB063
CGGAACCCCTCGTTGCCCACGTCTTCGACGCCCGGCTCAACCACGGTCATCGCCACCGCCGCCGGCTCGTATCGCCGCACCTCGTATCGGCCGTCTTCGAGCACCGTCGTGCTGGGCCACTCCTCCACGCCGTGGTACCCAAACAGCGAACAGCCGACCTGGCTGGAGACGAGCACGAGCAGCAGCGGCAGCCCGAGCAGAAAAGCCGGGTTGCTTCGACGGGGGCGGGCGAGGAGGTGGTGCAATAGCCGGGGCATCTTGGAATCCTTGTGCGGTTTGCAGGGCCTGTACCCGTAGGTTCGCCTGTGACCCCGCGTCGGATTCACCCGAACCACAGGCAGAATCGTAACCGCCGCGTCACACCCGGGGGCGGCGACCATATGTACGGCCCGCCCGACGTGTGACGCAACGGTTGCGGTGTGGGTGCCTTATCCGCCGTGCCGGATGCCCCGATAAAAACGGGGATGCTGCATCGACTCACCCTACCGCTGATCGCCCTGCTCGCTGTGCTGCTGCCGGCCGTGCAACTCTCGGCGACGCCCGTGGTGACCCAGGACGGCGCGTCCGAGCCCTCGGCCTTCCACCTCACCTCCTACCGCAGCCACCACTACCTCATCCACACGAACCTGACACGCGAAGAGACCGTGCCTTTTGGCCGACACATGGACGCGGTGTTCGAGCAGTACCAGCAGCGTTTCAGCGGGTTCATCGCGCGTGAACTCGACCCGATGCCGCTGTACCTGCTTCGCACGCGCGAGGACTACATCCGGTTCATGGCCGAGCACGACATCGACGCCACCAACTCCGGCGGGCTCTTCTTCGTCACCCATGCACTGCAGGGCCTCGCGACCTGGGCGGAATCGGGCAGCCGGCAGCGCGCGTTCCGTGTGCTGCAGCACGAGGGCTTCCACCAGTTCGCGTGGAACTACATCGGCCCGAACCTACCGGTCTGGCTCAACGAAGGGCTCGCGCAGTACTTCGAGGACGCGGTCATGGTCGACGGGCGGATGTCGGCCGGGCTCACGCATCGCGGGCGCATCGAGCGCGTCCGCTCCGCGATCGAGGGCGGGCACGCCATGTCGCTTGGCGCACTCAACGCCGTCTCGAGCCGGGCCTGGAACCTCACACTCCGCCAACAGCCCGAACACGCCACGCTGCTCTACGCCCAGTCGTGGTCGGTCGTGTACTACCTCATCCACGGCGACGACGGCGCACACCAGGACCGCCTGATCGACTACCTCAAACTGCTCAACCAAGGCAACGGCGCCGACGAAGCGATGCTCCTCGCGTTCGGGCGCGAGGGGTTTGTCGCGGTGCAGCAGGGCTGGCGCCGCTTCGCGCGTGAGCAGGTACCCGACGACCTCGCCGCCGCAACCGAACGCCTCGAGTTCCTGGGCCACGGGCTGCGCCTGCTCAACGAACGCGGCGGCGACATGCCCGAGTCAATCGACGAGCTGCGCGACATCCTGCAGGCCTACGGCTTCCGCACCCGCCGGATGGAGATGGGCGTGACGCGCCAACTCGAAGCGAGCGACGACGCCCTGTTCACCTTCGCGCGCGGGAGCGAGACGGGCCGGCCCTACGAGGCGACGTTCCGCATGCTCGCGCCCTCGCGCGACGACCTGCCCCCGCGCATCGTCGCGCCGGGGCTGTCGCCCGAGCCCACACTGATCTGGTACCGCGACGCGGACGGGACGCTGGTGCAGGACATCGCGTATCGCTAACGACGCGCGGTGGGTATCGCTCGCGGACTCACTCCACCCACCCTGCGTGCTGCCAACGCTCCGGGCGACGCGCGGTGGGTATCACTCGCGGACTCGCTCCACCCACCCTACGTGCTGCCAACGCCCCGGGCGATGCGCGGTGGGTATCGCTCGCGGACTCGCTCCACCCACCCTACGCGCCGCGCGCCTCAAACCTTCCATCTGAAATCAGAGCACCAGCCCATCGAGCGAACCTAGCCCGATGGGCTCTTTGGTGAAGAACGGCTCCGCGTAACGCACGCCGATCCGGCTCCCCATGTAGCCGTTGAACTCGCGCATCCACTCGACCACCCGGCGGTTCTTCTCGGGCAGGACAAACTGCGTCTCGTACGCCTTGATCGATCGCTCCTTGTCGTCCATCTGGTCGGTGATGTCAATGAGAAACGACGGGTCCGCGACCCATCGCAGGTGAGTCGCGTAGTAGTAGAACAGCCACTTCGGGTAGCACGGCTGGCCGGGGATGTCGGTCTTGGTGAGCTTCGCGTCGAAGCGGGCATCCTCGATGATGCGCGTCACCGCGCGGTGGTCGGGGTGCGCGTCCTGCTCGTAGGGGACAAACAGGATGTCGGCCTGGTGCTCGCGGATCACGGCGGCGGCGGCGTGACGCGCTTCGAGGGTGTGCTGCACCTCACGGTTCTTGAGACCGAGCAGGCGACGCTTCACGCCCAGGATTTCCGCGGCGGCGGTCCACTCGCGTTCGCGTTGCTCGGGCGAGCCCAGCGGGGTCGGCTCGCCGTTGGTCATGTCGAGCAGCAGGACGTTGTGCCCCTGCTGGGCGAGGCGGAGGATGGTCCCGCCCATGCCGAGTTCCTGGTCGTCGGGGTGCGGTCCTACCACGAGGATGTTTGCCATGCGTGTGCTGCTTCCGTGTTTACTTGCGTTGCGCTGCCGTGTGCTGCGCGGCGTCTTCGAGTGCCAGATCGTAGACACGTTGGATGGCGTCGGCCATCGGGGCGACGTCAAAATGTTGACGCACATGCGCCGCGCCGGCTTGCGCCATCCGCCGAGCCGCGTCAGGCTGGGCGAGCGTTTCGACGATCGCTTGACACAGCGCACCACGATCACCGACCGGCACCAGTCGGCCAGTTTCGTTGTCTTTGATGATTGAGGGGATCCCGCCCGCCGCGTAGCCAACGATCGGTACGCCACACAGCAGGGACTCGACCAGCGTCCGGCTTTGGCCCTCTTGATACGACGGCAAAACGCTGACGTCCACGGCCGACAACACCCGCGCCATCCGCTCGTAGGGCACCAGGCCGGTGATGGTGACGCGATCCGCGAGGCCCTGCTGCGCGATCGCGTGCTCGACGCCGGGCCGGTCATACCCATCGCCGATGAACAGCAGGTGCAACGGCCGATCGGGCAGCTGCTCCGCGAGTTGGGGGTAGATGTCGATGAGGTCGCGTTGACCCTTGAGCGCATCGAGCCGAGCGAGCAGGCCGACGACGTGCGCGGTCTGCGGGATGCCATACTGCTGACGCACTGCCTCCCGGGCACTCGATGGGCTTGGCGCAAAACGGTCGAGCTGCACACCGCTGGGGATGATGGTGAACCGTTCGCACGGCGCGATCGCGTGCCCGGCAAACGCATCGACCATCTGCGGCGTGATCGCGATGAGGCGGTGGCATCGCTTCGCGGCGTAGCGTTCGAGGTGGATGTAGAGCTTGCGGGTGAGCGGGTGCTGGCGGTCGTTGAAGCCCAGGCCGTGGACGGTATGGACCACCGCACGCTTGCCCGCCGCGCCGCCTTCGCGCCACGCCGCGGCTCGGCCGAGGATGCCCGCCTTGCTCGAATGGGTATGCACGACATCTGGGTCGATCTCACGGATCAACCGACGCAGCGCACGCACGCACCGCACATCCTTCAGCGGGCTCGCCTCGCGCACCAGCGTCGGCTCGTGGTGCATCACCGCCCCACCGCACTCGGCCTCCGCGATGAGCGACCCCTCCGGCCCGGACGTCGGCCCGATGCACAGGTGCACCTCGTGCCCCGCCGCGACCTGCGCCGCACAGGTCAACACGGTGTTGTGCTGCGCCCCGCCAAAGATCAGGCGCGTGATGAGGTGGAGGATTCGCATGGGGAGTTAGGGATGAGGAGTTGGGGAAAACAACGCGAAAAATGCACAAAACGAACTTCAGCACAAGGATCAACCCCCAACCTCTAACCCCCAACTCCCAACTCCCCATAACTGATCCACTCCAGGCACAGCCCCTGGGGCGGGAGGGTTGGGCCGGCGAGTCGGCGGTCGGCGGTGGTGAGGATCTGGTCGATCTGGTCGGGCTCGAACCTGCCTCGGCCGACCTCGATCAGGGTGCCGGCGATGATGCGGACCATGTTGTAGAGGAAGCCGCTGCCCTGGATGGTGATGTGGACCTCGTGCGGGTACGCGGGGTCGGTGAAGCACTGGCAGTCGTAGATCGTGCGGACGGTGTCGGCCCGGCCGTGCCCCGCGGCGGCGAAGCCCTCGACGTCGTGGGTGCCGACAAGTCGCTGCGCGGCGTCCTGCATGCGTGCCGGGTCGAGCGTCGCGTTGAAGCAGTGGTAGACCGCGTTGCGTTGCCAGAGGGGTTTGTGATCGGCGTTGTAGATGCGGTAGCGGTACTGCTTGTTGGTGACATCGCCGATGCAGTCGAAGCCGACGGGTGCCCGCTCGGCGTGGCGGACTTCCATATCGTCGGGCAGGCGTGCGTTGATGGCTTTGGCGAGGCGGTCGGTGGGGATGGGGGTATGCGCATCGAACTGCGCGACCTGTCCCAGGGCGTGGACCCCGCTGTCGGTGCGCGACGCGCCCAGGAGGCCGAGCATGTATGTCGGGGTGTTGAGCAGGCGGACGAGGACGGCCTCGAGCTCGCCCTGGACGGTGCGGAGGGGTTCTTCGCCCGGCGGGTTTTGTTTCTGCCAGCCGTGGAACGCGCTGCCGTCGTATGCGAGGGTGAGCTTGTAACGCGGCGCGGGGTCGGGGGATGCGTCGCGAACGGAAAGAGTCTCGGGTTGTTCAGAGGGGGCGTTTGTCGACATGCAGAGGTTTATTGGGCGGATCGGGCAACCTATTCAGGAGCATGATACTCCCCAGCACTGACACCACCCACAGCCCAAGCAGCATGAAGCCGGCCCACATCATCCCCGCGCTGATCCACCCGGCCGCGATGACCAACGCTGCCAGTCCGACCGGGACCACGAGCACCGACACCAGGAAGCGCAGCAGCGGCTTGTAGTTGATGGATCGACTGATCCTCGGTTCGACCACCGTGTCGTACACGACCTGCGGGGCTTCGAGGCCGCACTCGGGGCATGCGTTGTTCTCAGGCAGGCCATGCATGTCATATGCGCAACGCGGGCAGTGGGTACGGACCTTGCGTTCGACAACAGGAACAAACACGTGCCCCGCCGCCTCGGCTTCGCAAACTAAGCAGCCGTGCGTCATCGTAAGCCGGCTGCCTCGTGTCCCACACGCCGCACAGTCTTCCCACGGCACGGGCTCGCCGCACTCCGGGCAACGCTCCGCCTCGGGGTTACCCTGCAGGTCGTACGCACATCGTGTACAGATAACGACCCCCGCCTCGGGCACATCGACAAACAACGCGGGCTGCGCGACACCCTCACGGTCATGACCACAACTCCAACAAAGCTCCATCGTCGGATCGACGCGCTCGTTGCAGTGCAGGCATCGCCAGGGCTTGGGCTGTGCGTTGTATTCAACCATGACGCAACCCGCCGCCCGTTGGGCGTCGGCTAAACATGGGGGGTATGGCAGACGCCCGGCTACGCGCGCATCGCTTCGGGGTCGACACCGACCGATCGGCACCAGTCCGCGTAGGCCTGCGGGGCGATCTCGCTGGGTTTGATCTCGCTCTTGCCGCCCCAGAAGACGTTGGTGTATTCGACTTTGATGCCGGCTTCTTCGAGGTGTTGGTCGATCGCGGCTTTGTGCTCGAGGACCTTGTCCTTGTCCGTGCCGTGCGAGACGCCCATAATGTTGACGTTGGAAAACTCCTCGCCGCCCTCGCGCCAGTAGGCGTGGGTCATGCAGTGGTGTCGGCCGACCTCGATGCCGGCCTCCATCTCCTTGCCCTCCGGGACGCGCCAGTGGAACAGCGCGTTGAAGCGGGTGACCCGGCTGCCGTCTTTGTGCTTCTTGACGTGTTCGAGGAAGGTGGAGAATCGGCCGATGAGCTTGCGCTGGGCCAGGGACTCGGCGATGGTGCAGAACGTTTCGAGCGACACGCCTGCTTCCTGCGCGCGGCCCGCCCAGAGGTTGGGGGCGAGCTCCTCGGGGTCGAGCTCGCGCTTGAGCGACATCAGCACGTTCCACTCTTCGCCGTTGAGCTCGACGACGGTGGTGTCGAGGACTCGGCCCGGCTCGTCGGTGCGTGCGCCGGGCTCGATCTCCTTACGCCGGACGTGGCCGACACCCAGCGCGAAGAGTTTTTTTGCGGGCAGGAGTTTGAACCTGGTCGCGCCGGTTTTCTCCATCAGCAGTTGGCAGTGCTTTTCCATGGCGTAGCCGACGGGGACTTTGAGCGTGGTCCAGAGCTTGTAGGCGCTGCCGGGCGTTTCCTTGTCGGTGGTGCGGAGGACGACGTGGCCGGAGAACGGGTCTTGTTTGGACATGTAGTCGAACGCGTCGAGCAGGTTCTTGGGCGGGACCTGCCAGGCGATGAGCGCGCCGGGCGCGAGGGAGGTGGTGAGCAGGGTTTGTCGGACGCGTCGGATGGTGCCGTGGCGGAGCATGGCGTCGATGCGTTGGATGACGGTGTCGAGCGCGACGCCGGAGAGCTTGGCGATGTCTTCGAGCGGGGTGCGTGTAAAGCCCGCGATGCGGTCCTCGGAGACGGCGAGGATCTGGCGGTTGATGGGGTCTTCGACGCTGTAGGGGACGTTGGGTGAGGTCGTGGTGGGCATCGCAGGATTGTACGCCGAAGGGCGCCGCGACACCGCTAAGCCGCGAACTGCTAGTAGCTATAGCCGTCTTCGCGGACGCGGAGGGCGGGGTCGAAGGGGGCCCGGTACCCGGCGTTGAGCACGGTGCCGATGAAGAGGTCGTGGTCGCCCTCGACGTCCATGTGGCAGGTGAGTTCGCACTCGAGGAAGACACGGGCGGTACTGAGGATGGGGGTCTTCTGGCTGACGGGTTTGATAAGCGTCATGCCGAGGAACGGGTCGTCGCCGGGGTCGTTGACGTTAGCGAACTTGCGGATGAGGGTGCGGTCCTCGGCCCCGAGTTGGCACAGGCCGAAGTGTCGCGACTCGCTGATCAGCGGCATGATCGGCGTGCCCTTGCACACCGCGACGCTGACCATCGGCGGCTCGAAGCACGCCTGCTGCACCCAACCCACGAGCGTGCCCAGCCGGCGGTCTTCATGCGCGGCGGTGAGGACAAAACGCCCCGACGGGATCGCGCCAAGCGATTGACCGATCACGTTACGCAGCGCTTCATCCATAGGTCGGCCGTGATTCGTCCCCAAGCGAAACTCCCGAGAGGTCGACGACACGATACGGCGGGCGACGCGGGTTTGCAATCGGGGGTTGGGGGGAGGGAGTTTGGGATTGGGAGTTGGGGCAAGGCAACAGTGATAACCTACCCACCCGGTAACGCCGCACCTTCCCCAATCCCCAACGCCTAACGCCCAACCCCCTGCCCAATCCCATGCCCTACGACGCCGCCCTGTTCGACCTTGATGGCACGCTGCTCGACACGCTCGCCGACCTCTCCGCCGCCGCGAACCATGCCCTGACCACGCTGGGCCGACCCACCCACCCGCGCGAGGCCTACAACACCTTCCTGGGCCAGGGCGTCCGCGAGCTGTTCGTCGATGCGCTGGGCCCCGACCACCAGCACCTCATCGACGACGCCATCCACGCCCACCTCGCCTACTACGCCGACCACCGCCTCGACACGACCGGCCCGTTCCCCGGCATCGACGCCATGCTCGACCAACTCGCCCAGCGCGGCGTCAAGCTCGGCGTCCTGAGCAACAAGCCCGACCCCGTCACCCGCGAGATGATCCCCCACTTCTTCCCCCACGCCGACTGGGCCTACGTCCGTGGCCATCGTGCCGGCACCGCCCCCAAGCCCGACCCCCACGCCGCACTCGAGGCGATCGACACGCTGGGCATCCCCGCCGACCGCTGGCTCTACGTCGGCGACACGGCAGTGGACATGCAGACCGGCAAGGGCGCAGGCATGTTCACCGTCGGCGTCTCGTGGGGCTTCCGCAGCGTCGAAGAACTCCGAGCCCACGGCGCGGACGCGATCGTGGACGACCCTGCGGAGTTGGTGGCGTTGCTGGAGGGGTAACACTCCCATCGTGGGCAGGCAGCCCTGCCCCACGGTCGCGCACCGCTACCCCGACTCTGCCAACCACCGCTCGCCCTCGACGAGCCCGGCCCGCCATTCCATATAGCGGTACGGCAGGCCGTGGGTTTGATGCAGCGCACGCAGGCGGTCCAGAAACCGTTCGTAGATCGCGTGCTGCCAGTCGTCCGTGCCCGGCGTGCAGAAGTACACCCGGCAACCCAGCGGGCGGATCGTATGCGTCGAACACAACCCATCGAGCTGGTACCGGCAGGCGTCCGCCAATCGCGCGGCCGGCTGCATCACGGGCAACGCGTGCGATGGCGAGCCGCCCGGCCTCTCTTTCGACACATCCGTAGCGCCGTCCCCAGCCCCCGGCACGTGCTGCAAAAACCACGCGATCTCCAGCCCGGTGACATACAGCCGGTGGCCGTAGGTCTCGAACTTGCAGCATCGGCCCGACGCGTTGCAGGTCGGCGGGCCGTGGGGCAGGTCGCGCGGTGCGTTGCGGATGGCTTGGCCGACGTCTTCGTAGAGCGCACGCATCGCCGTATCGACCGACGCGACACGTGACGCGTCTTGCCAAATCGTCCAAAGCTCGGCGTCGGTCGGGTCGGTCATGGGTCCTGCATCGGGTGGGTGGAGCGAGTCCGCGAGCGATACCCACCGTAAGACTCAAGACTAGAGGTGCCGGGGGTTCTTGGCCAGCTCGATCCGCACCTTCTCGATCGGCACAAAACCACTGCCGCGCGCGTCGGGCGAGCGCATCCCCGGGCAGCCCTCGGCCGCCTCGTCCCACGCGCGGCGCGACTTCATATTGCTGGGCCAGAACGGCCAGGTCTTGCACTGCGTCGGCCGAACCGGGTACACCGAGCACACGCGCTTGCCCGCGCCCGTCTCGACCAGAAACACGCAGTCGTAGTGCTGCTTGCCCCGGCGGACCTCGGTCAGCGTCCGCTTGCCGTGGGCCTTGGTCGTGTACCGCGCATAAAAGTCGGCCAGGTCCATCTTGAGGTAGTCCGCCATCTCGCGGGCCTCCTCCTCCTCGAACCACACATAGCCCGAGGGCCCGGTGCAGCAGTTGCCGCACTGGGTACACGAGAAGCTGATGCCTTCGCCGTACCACGGCTCTTTCTTCGCTGTCGCGGTTGTTTCACTCACACGGGAATTGTAGCGGCAACGCCCCATGCGGCGCACCGACCCAGCACGCCTACCTCAGCAGTAGCGCGATCGCCCGCTCGCGTGTCACGCCGGACACCGCCACCCGCTTCATCGGCTGGGTCAAGCCCGCGACCACCTCGACCTCACCCCGCCCCACCCCCAGCGCCTTCGCGAGCAACGCCACCACCGCGGCGTTCGCCTTGCCCCCCTCCGCCGGCGCCGCGACCGCCACCTTCAAGCGGTCGCCCAGCACCCCCACGACCGCCGACCGGCTCGCCCCCGGCACGACCTTCAGCCGAATCGACAGGCCGCCGCCCTCACCCTGCGGGCCACGGATCCACGCTTCATCTGCCCCGCGATTCGCCATCTTGCCACCCGCCCTCAAAAGAATTCCGATGTCCAGAGAAAATCGCGTAATGCCGAGCAACTTTCCGATATCATGTCCCACGAAGGAGGTCGCCCGTTCCCCACTCGGAGCTACCTCAAATGTTTCAACGTATTCGGATTCGCTTCTCCAAACGCAACTACGTCGCCGAGCTGATCTGGCAGTACCTCGATGGTGTGATCCCGGCCGACCGGTTCGTGTTCCTCGAAAAAACGCTGAGTCGCTGGCCCTGGGCCCGGCAGCAGTTTGTGGACTGCGCGGTGCTCAATGCGCTGCTGCTGGCCTACTACAACCCCGGGCGATACAAGACCCTGCCCGGGCTCAGCGAGATGCTCTCGCCCCAGCCCCGCCACGCCCGCGACGACTTTGACGACTACGAGCCCCGCCCACGCCGCAAACGGCCCGCGGTCTAACGGCAGTCGGCCGCCCCGACCGGGCCAACCCACCCCACGAACGCCGGCCCCGCTACAGCATCCGCGCCAGCGCCTCCTCGGGCAGGTCGTGGTGCATGTGACGCAGCTTGTCGTCCTCCTTCATCAGCCGGACAAACCCCGCGCGGGCCGTGTCCGACTCGAACTCGAGCCCGACCAGCGCCCGCCCGACCCGCTCGCCGGTGTACGCGTAGTTGAAGTAGCACACGTTCGCGTGAGGCCGGACCAGCTCCAAAAACTCGTGCAGCGCCCCCGCACGCTCGGGGAAGTCGTAGCGGAAGAAGTACGGCCGACTGAACGTCTCGGGGTCGTACTTCACGATGCGGAAGTCGACATCCTCGTGCGCGGTGATGTCCTGGTACACGATGCCGCGGGCCTGACACCGCTCGTGCACCTGCGCGATGACCTCGGGCGGCGCGTCGAAGCCGATCACCGGGTGCCCGCCCGACGCGTGGGTCTTGCCGTACTGGAAGTCGACGATGTTGCAGTCGGCCAGGGCGTCGTTGATCAGCGCCAGCATCGCGCCGGGTTTTTCTTCCATCTCGAAGCGGATGTGCCGACGGATCTCCCCGCCGATGCCCGCCTCCGCCGCGATCACCGCGAGCTGGGAGAAGTCCATGTTCGCGCCGCACATCACCGCCAGCGCCCGCTTGCCCTTGAGCTTATCCCGCTGCGCCAGCAGGCCCGCGAGCCCCAGCGCCCCGGCCGGCTCGACGATCTGCCGACGCCAGCCCCAGAACCGCCGGATCGCGCTGCACACCTGCTCGTTGCTGACGCTGAGAAACTCGTCGATGAGCTCGCGGCATAACTGATACGTCAGCTCGCCCGCCTTCCGTACCGCCGTGCCGTCGCAGAAGATGTCCAGGTGGTCGAGCTCGATCGGCCCGCCGTGCTTGACCGCTGCGGCCATCGACGCCTGGCCCTCGCCCTCGACGCCGACGATCTTGATGCCCGGCCAGTAGTGCTTCAACCAACACGCTACCGCCGACGCCATCCCCCCGCCACCGATCTGCAGGTAGGCCACATCGAAGGGCCCCTCCCCCGACATCACCACCTCGTCCGCGATCGTCCCCTGCCCGCCCATCGTCGTCAGGTCGTCGTAGGGATGGATGAACGCCAGCCCCGCGTCCTCCGCGTGCTGCCGCGCCGCGGCCGAGGCCTCGTCGTAGGTATCACCCACCAGCTCGATGGTCACGCGATCCCCGCCGTGCTGCGCGACCGCCTCGCGTTTCATCAGCGGCGTCGGCCGGGGCATAAAAATCGTCGCGTCACAGCCCAGCTTCACCGCCGCCACCGCGACCCCCTGCGCGTGGTTGCCCGCCGAGGCACACACCACCCCGCGCGACCGCTGCGCATCGTCCAGCGCCGCCATACAGTTGTACGCCCCGCGCCACTTGTACGCGTGGATCGGCGGGATGTCCTCTCGCTTCACCCACACGTCCAGCCCGTCCACCTCGAGCCGCTCCAACGGCGTCGCCGGGCGCACGGCATAGACACGCTGACGCGCCTGCAGGACCTCTTGAAACAACTGTTCACGCAAACTCGGCTCGGGCATGGGACCACCATTGGCAAAGGACAAGCCCGAGACTGTACGGGCTGGGCCGCACGGGTCAAACGGGGTGGGGAATTGTCGGATGAATGCCCAATGACCAAGCCCAAATGACCAATGCCAATCGCGGCATCCGTCATTGGACATTCAGGCTTGGTCATTGGACATTGATTCACCCAAACCGCACCGCGTAGACCGGGGGCAGGTGGCCGTTGAGCTGTTCCCACGAGTCGCCCTCGTCGCGGCTTGCCCAGAGGTTGCCCGTCGTGCTGCCCATGGCCAGGGTCTTGCCATCGTCATCCAGCGCGAGCCCGTGACGGAACACGATGTCCCAGGCGTTCTCCTGCGGCAAGCCCCGGGTGAGCACCTCGAAGCTCTTGCCCCCGTCGCGGGTGCGGGTGACGACGACTTTGCCATCGACCGGCACACGGGTCTCGTCGCTCTTGGCCGGGACAAACCACGCGGTCCGCCCGTCCTCGGGATGCACCGCGCACGCGAACCCAAACGTCGATGGGCCGGCCTGGGCGATCTCCTCCCACTGTGCCCCGCCGTCGGTCGTGACGAAAATACCCGCGTGGTGCTGGGTCCAGATCGTGTCCGGGTCCGACTTGCAGTGCGTCAGGATGTGCGGGTCCTGCACGTTGCCGTCGAACTGCTGGTCGGGCGGCATGTAGTTGGCGCGCATGCCGTCGGTCTTGCGGGTCCAGGTTTCGCCGTGGTCCTCGCTCACCCACATCCCGCCGCAGGAGATGCCACACGCGAGGTAGTCGGGCTTGTCCGGGCGGGTGAGGACCGAGTGGATGCCCGCCTCGTCGTAGCCCCCGCCAAACCAGTGCTTACGCTCGGGTCGATCCCACAGCGGGCGGTTGAGCTCCCACGTGTCGCCGTGGTCCTTGGAGTGGAACAGGCCGCCCGGCAGCGTGCCCGCCCAGAGCCCGCCCGCGTGCTTGTAGTCGATCGCGAGTTCCCACACCATCACAAGCTTCCACGGGATCGGCTTGTTGCTCATCGGGTTCACATACGGCTCAACACCCTCGGGGATCGGCGGATACTCCGGCGTCGCGATCTCCTCCCACGTCTGGCCGCCGTCCCGGCTGCGGTGCATCTTGGGCCCATAGTGCCCGTGCTTGAGCGCGGCGTACATCACCCCCGCCCGGGGGTCGGTGACGATGTTGACGACCGGGTCGCCCACAAACGCGCTGTGTTTAGGCGACCAGCCCGAGCCGTTGCGGGCGTAGGTGAACAACCCCTTGCGGGTCGCGACGTGCAGCGTGTCGGACATGGTGTCTGCCTTTCGGAAGGGTGACGAAACGGGCTCTATTCTTCTTCGCGGGCTTCCCTCATCCCCTGCAACACCCCGCGCATGATCGGGATCAGAATCATCGGCAGCGACAAGGCCACGATCGCGGTCGGCACAAACCACCCGCCGATGTTCTCCCCGCACCAGGCGAACAGCTTGAACACATAGCCCGACCCAACAAACAGGGCCAGGAGAATCGGGAACACAAAATCAATCGGTTTCTGCAGCAAGCCGGATCCTCTGAGTCTTGAGTCTGATGGTTCTTGATACACATCGCACGCCAACCCCCTACCCCCCCGAAAGCGCCTGCATCACGTAGATCTCATCCCCCTCCCCGACCGGGTCGCTCAACGCCTCGCGGTCGCGCAGCGGCAGCCCCGCCACCCAGATCGCGATGTGCTTGCGCACCGCGCCGTCCTCTTCCAAAATATACCCCCGCAGCTTCGGGTTCTTCTCAAACACCGCGCCCAGCGCCTCACACACCGTCGCCCCCGCCACCACCCTGGGCGGCTGCTCCACGTGACGCTGCAGCGTATGGGTAAACGCGACGGTCGGCATCGCAAGAGTCTACCAAAGGTCTGCGGCGAACAGAAAAGCAGCATCCACAGATTTCACAGATGACGCAGATTCAAGACGGAGGATCCAAGACTATCTAAGGAGGGCAGGAAGTTGGGAAGCAAGGAACCGGAATCAGAGTCTAGGCACCATGATTTCTTTCCTGCTTTCCTAACTCTCCGCCTTCCTTAGACTGCTTTTAGTCCCGGTTCCTAATCTGCGTCATCTGTGAAATCTGTGGCCGCATTTCATCCCCCTACCCCCAACCCCGCCCGTCCTTCTTCGTCCCGCACAGCGTCACGTGCATCCCCATCGCCTTGGCCATCGCCGCCTTGGTCAGCATCGCCTTGTCCGCCGCCGCCGCGCTGTCCGCGTAGGCGCACTGGATATGGTTCGCCTGGTGACGGGCCATCATCTGATCCCGCGTCACCCCGTATGTCACCGCATGCATGATCGGCCACTGCTCGGTCGTCTCCTCCCACCGACGCTGCGTCTCCCGCCAAGGCAGCTCCACCACACCCGCCCGGCCCAGGTCCATGCACAGCCGGCCACCCGGCACGCTCCCATCCACCCACACACGCGACCACACGACCTCGCCCGGCTTCGCGATCCCACGCAACGTCGAACCGCCATTGGGGAAGTACATCGCCGGCTGCCGGTGGCCGTCGCTCCCCTTCCACCCATCAATATGATGCGCAGGCGGCGCGCTGCCCGAGATCAAAAACACCCAGACATAATCATCCACCGTCCCGCTCGCGTCCGCGTCGCCCCAGCGCAGGTCGTGCAGCGTGTTCTCCGTCGGCTGGCCCAACGCCGCGTGCACCCGCTTAGTCATCAAGCCATCCAGGCCCGCACACTCGTCGACCTCGTTGAAATGCGGGATGCACTCCCCCGCGAACAACTCACGCTTGCCGTCGCGCGAGAACACCGGCGGACGCTCCGTGTTGTTCAGCGTGCCCTCGACCAGGTCGCTGGCCGGGCACAGGTCCTTGAGCCCCTGCTGGTACTGGATCCCGATCGTTGCGCAGCCGAAATCATCCGCGATCCGCACCGCCGCGATGTACATCCTGCACTGATCGAGCACCTGCTTCTGCGTCAGGTGTTTCTTATGCTTCGCCTTCTTTGGGATATGGAACGTGAAGCCCTGGTCCACGTACCAGTCGTACACCGCCTGCGCCTCCTTCTTCTTCACAAGCGTCATCTCGTGGTACAGCGCGGACTGGCTTAGGCGTTCCTTGAACACACCCGTCGGGTTGAGCAGGTGGTCGGGGACGATCGCGTTGAACATGCCCATGCAGCCCTCGTCGAACACGCCCATGATCGCCTTGTCGCGAGCGAGCTCGGCCGCGAGTTTTGCGCCCAGGTGCTGCAAGGCCGCGGGGACCTTCGCCCGGGTCAACGGCTTGCAGTGGCGGGTCGCGTGGCTGCACGTGCCGGTGTCGAGCCACTTCTTGAGCCGCGTCTTGAAGTAGCGATCGGTGAAGTCGTTGCTCCACAGCGTCGAGTAGGCGACGCCGGCCTTGGTGAGCGAGCCATTGAGGTTGAGCATGCCCACCAGCCCGGGCCAGGTCCCCGACCAGTTCGCGACGGTGAGGATCGGCCCACGGTGCGAGAGCAAGCCGGGCAGGATGTGGTGCGAGTACTGCCAAACCGCCTCGGCGACGATCAGCGGCGCATCGGGATCGATCGTGCGGAAGACGTCCATCCCTTCCTTCTGGCTGGCGATGAAGCCGTGCTTGTCGTCGGCCTTGTAGGGGTGGGCGCGTTTGAGCGTGTAGCCCATCGCCTTGACCGCGTCGCCCAACTGCTGCTCCATGGCGTCCTGCGCCGCCCAGCAGTTCTGGTTCGCGCTCAGCCGGAGGTCCCCATTGGCGATCAGCAGCACGGTCTTGCGGCGGGTGGCGTTGCGCACGGCGTCGGCCTTGGTCCCGGCGCGGGGGCGCGGGCGGGTCCTCGGCTTACGCGTCCTGGTGACCTTACCGGGCACGGGTTTCTTCGAGTTCGTAGGCTTCGCGGGTTTCGTGGCCATGCTCGGCTCCTGACCGGTGCGGGTAAATCGGAGCCCGGATGATACCGCTGGGGTGTCGGCGCGTCCTACAATGCCGCCATGCCCGAAGACCCCGACCAGCCCGACTCCCCGCCGAGCACCGATCCCGCCGAGCACCCCGACACCGGCGCTGCGCTGACCACCCGCGAGAAGCTGCTCAAGAAAGCACACGCCCTGCCCAAGGTGCCCGGCGTCTACCTGATGAAAGACAAGGCCGGCGTCGTGCTCTACGTCGGCAAGGCGGCCGTCCTGCCCAACCGGGTCGTCAACTACTTCACCCCCTCCGCCGACCACGGCCCGCGCAAGAACAACATGCTCCCGCTGATCACGGACTTCGACATCCTCGAGTGTGAGACCGAGTGGGAAGCCCTCTTCGCCGAGAACCGGCTGATCAAGGACATCCACCCACGCTTCAACGCGAACCTCACCGACGACCGCACGTTCCCGTACCTCGTCATCACGATGCGCGACGACTTCCCCGGCGTGTTCATCACACGCGAGCCCAACGCCCCGCAGTACAAGGGCGCCAAAGTCCTCGGGCCCTTCCTCAGCGCCTACGCCCTGCGCGAATCGATCCAGATCCTGCAGCGTATCTTCAAGTTCCGCACCTGCTCGCTCACCATCCACGCGGACGACGAGAAGAACAAGTTCTTTCGGCCGTGCCTGCTGTACCCGATCAAGCAGTGCAGCGCCCCGTGCGGCGCGAAGATCGACAAAGACGCCTACCGCGAAGACATCAAACGCTTCGTTCGGTTCATCAGCTCCAAACGCAGTGTCCTGCTGCGCGAGCTGCGGCAGGAGATGCAGGAGGCGAGCGACGCGCTCAACTTCGAGCACGCGGCGGTGCTGCGTGACCAGATCAGCGCGCTGGAGAAGCTCGACGCGCGCGGCAGCGTCAAAGACAAGTGGCAGCCCGAGATCGAGTCGTTTGTGCAGGACCCCGCCAAAGGGCTCGCGTCGCTCCAACGCGCGCTGGGGATGGACAGCACCATCCGCTGCCTCGAGTGCATCGACATCGCCCACCTCCAGGGCGGCGAGACCGTCGGCAGCAAGGTGTGTTTCGTGGACGGCCGACCGCTGAAAAACCAGTACCGCCGATACCGCATCAAGTCGCCCGCGCCCAACAGCCCGGCCGGGAAGATCAACGACGACTACGCCAGCATCCGCGAGGTCGTCTCGCGTCGCTACCGCGAGGCGGGCGCGGGCCACGAACTCTACCCCGACGTCGTCGTGATCGACGGCGGGCTGGGGCAGCTGCACGCGGCCCTCGAGGCCTTCGACGAACTCGACGTCAAGCCCCCGATGGTCATCTCACTCGCGAAAAAGGAAGAGCTGATCTACATGCAGGCGAAGAGGGAGCCCATCAAGCTAGGCCGGGAGAACCCCGGGCTCAAACTCGTCCAGGCCGCCCGCGACGAGGCGCACCGCTTCGCGCAGCACTACCACCATATCCTGCGCCGCAAGAAGGTGATCGGGGAGTAGGAGTTGTGATCAAACCCTAAAAGTATCTCTTAGCACTTTTGAGGGACCCCCTCTTGCTTTTCGGGAATTCAGAAATCCTTCAACCTCCAGTTCACGATACATTTTCGTATCGCGTACATTAAGCAAATCCGCATTACGTACGACGCCCATTCCAATCAACATACCCTCGAGCGCACAGATGGAAGGACGCTTGGCTTGGGTAGGCTTACGGAACCGACCTTGCGAGGTTTCTTGCGCCAAAAACAAGAGCTCTGGCCTACCTTTACGACCGCGAGTTGCCTTGATGTACTGCAAAATCTTATGTGGCTGAAAACACTCCTTTTGAAAAGTTTGTTTTTCTGCCATCCCGACATACCAGGGTTTCGCACCCCGACCCGATACAATCCGAAACACATAGCAACCACATGCCCCCGACAGACCGGGGGTATCGTCTTCTACTTCTTGCCAAAAATATGAAATAGCATCCTTGTCAAAAGCCAAATCACATCGCCAGTCTCGTTCTAATTCGTACGGACCATATGGTCTAAAAAACATTGCACGCCTTTCCTGTGATTCGCTATCTTTCAGAACATGTGATGGATAATCAATGACGATAACTATACCGCACGCGTCGCCGGTCGGGGCCTGGGAACTCGGCCTGGGTGTGTCGGCGGTTGGCGCGGCGGATGGCGTGGGCGAAGAGGTAGGTGGTGATCGCCATCAGCAGCGCCGCGGCGATCGCGATAATGGGCTCGGTGATGTCCGCGCGGTATGAGACGCCGACGGATGATCGGTAGAGCTCGACGAGCAAGGCCACAAGCAATACGCCCAGCACAACGCGGCGCAGGGTCGGCCTGGCCTGGCTACGCAGCATCGAGAGCGAGAGCAGGCACCCCACCGCCGCGTACACCAGCAGCGACCGGCCAAGCAGGAGCGCGGCGGTGTCGTAAGAGCTGTCAAAGTGCCTTTCGAAGGGCAGGGCAACTTCGCCGCTGGCCTGCGCGCTTGCCGGGCTGGCGAACGCGCGGGCCGCCTGCGTCGCGTACCAGCCGGTGAGCAGCGCGGCGGTCAGGAGCACCAGCGCCAGCATGACGCCCGGGCTGCGCCGCACGAAACGCATCCGCACCCGCAGCAGGTGGATCGGCCAGGCGCACCGGCAATAGCCCCAGAAGATCAGCCGGATCATTCCGCCCCAGAGCCAGGGCGCCACGAGCACGGCACACAGCCCCATGCCGACGTTCGCGACAAAATCCGCGAGCGACGCGACGCGTGTGGGCGACCACGCCTGGGTGGACTCCATGAGCCAGCCCAGCGCCGCGAGCGCGCCACCGGCCAGGAGGACCTGCGCCGTATTGCCGAGCCCGCGTCGTCGTAGCGTGATGCGCAGCAGCACCCCGAGCGGGATGTAGAGCACGAGGTTGACGATCAGGTCGACGGCCGAGAGCGAGAATCCCAGCGGCGTCGTTTCGCCGGTCGCCTGGACCCAGCCCGGGCCCGAGAGCCACACGGCGAGACCGGGCCAGAACCCGCCGTGCTCGGCGAAGAAGCGTGCGGGGTAGAGGTCGAAAGGCAGCAGCGAGCCGTACACCATCAGCACGGCCCAGATGACCGACAGCAATCCGGGCCGAGCAAGCATCGGCAGCTTGTGCGGCGTGTGCCGACTGTCGGTGTGGGTCGGCGTCGCGTGGTGCTCGACCTGTGTGATGTCGCGGGGCATACGGCTGTCCTCCAACGGATCACCTGCACCGTAGCGTGGCTCGGCCGAATCGCGCCGGGAGTTGTACCTTACACCCGGTCAAGCGGCGTTGGACTTGCGGCCGCGACGCTTGCGGCGTGGCATCGGCAGCTCGGCCTGGGCAGTCGCGGTGCCGGCGTCGTGGTGCGCGGGCATGGCCTGCGTGTCGCGGAAGTGGCTGTGCAGCATCACGTGCAACTGGCTCGCCTCGACGAAGGTATCGCGGGCGTCGTCGCTTTCGAGGAGCAACTGTTCGAGCTGGTCAAGGTGTTCGGGGGTCGTCTCGCCGTCGAGGTACTCCCACATGAGCGTGTCGAGGTCACGTGGGCCGGGTTGTTTGGGGTGCATCATGTTCGCATCTCCGGGTAGGTTGGCTCGGCGGGTTACCGGGTCAACATCGTCGAGATGCGCGGCCGACTTAGGGGCCTGGCGTTAAGTTTTTCGGTCTGCACCGGTCGGGCGAGTCCGCCTGCGGGTTACACCGGTCCGGCAGGCGCATGGCCCATGGACACGGTGGGCCTCGCGGCCTAGTCCGCCCCGCCGAGGGCCTGCTCGAAGAACGGCAGCAGGTCGTTACGGAACTTTTCGAGCGACTCGCCGTGGGTGAAGATCATGTGGCCCGACTCGTAGTAGCCGACGGTGACACGGTCGACGGCGTGGGGGTGGGTGATCGCCTGGTTGAGGGTGTACTCGGCGGCGTGGTACGGGGTGGCGAGGTCGTAGTAGCCGGCGGCGACGAAGACGTGCAGCGCGGGGTTCTCGGTCATGGCTCGGCGGAGGTCGCCCGAGATGTTGGGGTAGCTGTTGCGTGCGATGTCGAAGTCCCAGCCGAGGCCCGCGAGGACTTCGTAGTTGTCGCTGGTTTCGTAGTTGAGTTCGTTGCGGACGTAGTCGTTGAACGACGCGGTGAAGCCGGGCGCGACGCGGTAGTAGCTGGGGTCGCCGGTGCCTGAGCGGTCGGAGGCGCGGTCGAGGTCGGGGCCGACGATTCGGCCGTCGAACCGGCCGATGACGCTGCGTTGGTCGTCGAGCAGCGCATCGCCGAAGCGCCACTGCGGGATGCGGAGGTTGCTGCGGTCGATGAGGTCTTCGCTGAGCCCGGTGTAGCGGACCATGTCACGGACGATGGCTGCGCGCTGGTCGTCGGGGAGCTCTCGGCCGCGCATCAGCGCGGGGGTGTAGGTATCGCGTGCCCAGGCCTCGACCTCGTCGAGCAGCTCGGGCAGGTCGCGCTGGGCAAGGTCATCTGCGAGCTTGCCGTGGTAGTGCGCGAGCGCGGTGTAGGTCGGCATGTAGAGCGTGTAGGGCAGGTCGTTGCCTTCATCGAAGCGGAGGGTCTGGAAGTTGAGCACGGCCGAGACGAGGACGACACCGCTGACGGCGATGCCCTCGTTTTGCAGGTGCTGCGAGAGTCCGGCCGCGCGGGTGGTGCCGTAGGACTCGCCGGCGAGGAACTTGGGGCTGCGCCAGCGGTTGTTCTCGGTGATCCAAAGCCGGATGAACTCGCCGACGGATCGGATGTCGCCGGTGACGGAGTGGTACTGCCCGGGCCGGGTGTCGCCTTCGGTGGTGGAGAAGCCGGTGGAGACGGGGTCGATAAAGACGAGGTCGGTGGTGTCGAGCAGGGAGAGATGGTTGTCGGTGAGTTCGTAGGGCGGGCCGATGGTGTGGCCGACCTCATCGAACGCGACGCGTCGCGGGCCGAAGCACCCCATGTGGAGCCAGATCGATGACGAGCCGGGGCCGCCGTTGAAGCAGAACATGACGGGGCGTTTGGCGGTGTCTTCGACATCGTCGCGTGTGTAGGCGATGTAGAAGATGCTGGCGAGGGGCTCATCGTTGGCGTTGGTGAGCTGGAGTGTGGCGGCGGTCGCGGTGTAGGGGACTTCGCTGCCGGCGATGGAGACGGTGTGCTGCGTGACGCCGGGGGTGTCCTGCTCGGCGTGGGTGGCGGTCGGCTGCGACTGGTCGGCCGGCGGCGTGGCGGGCTGCGCTTGCGCGAACGTCGAACTCAGCAGGAGGGCAAGACAGCTAAAGGCGATGCGTTTCATAAATCCTCACGGGTGTCGTTGTGGCCAGACAGGGGCGTGCTTATGGTACGCCGATGGGTTGGCTGGTGTTCACGAACCTGTACGTCGCGTTGTGCGGCGCGGCGCTGACCGCGGCGACGTACACGCTGCTGGGCTGGCCGGTGCGTGCCGACGCGGCGACGGCGTTGGTGTTCTCGGCGACGCTCGTGGTGTACAACCTCGACCGGCTTGTCGAGCCCAGCCCGGGCGACAGCCCCCACGAAAAATGGGTCGCGCAGCACCGAGGCATGCTCTGGGGGTTGACCGGCCTGGCGACGGCGGGCTGCGCGGCCTCGGTGGTGTTCCTGGGCACGCCGGCGCGTGGGTCGCTGTTGCTGCCGGCGGTGATCGCGCTGGGCTACTGCGTCCCGGTCCTGCCGCGACGCACGCCCGGGGGTTGGCGCATGACCCGGCTCAAGGAGGTGCCCGGCGCCAAGCTGCTGCTGATCGGCGGGGTGTGGACCTACGCCACCGCCGGGTTGCCGATGCTCGAGGCCGGCGTTTCGTTCTGGACGCTTCCGTCGGCCGTGCTGCTGCTGGGTCGGCTGCTGTTTATCCTGGCGGTCGCGTTACCCTTTGATATCCCCGACATCGCGCGCGACCGGGCGAGCGGGATCATGACACTGCCCCAGTCGCTTGGCCTCGCCGGGACGCGACGGGTCGCGCTCGGGCTCACCGCCGGGTTCGCCGCCTGCGCTGCGCTGCACCCCTGGCCCGCCGCGGCGGGGGTACTCGTCAGCGCGGCAGTCACGGCCGCCCTGCTGCTCGCGATGCACGAACAACGCGGCGTTGTTTACTACGAGGTCGCGCTCGACGGCCTGCTGCTGGCCCAATCCGCTTTGCTCTTCGCCGCCGCTTGGCCCGTCTAACACACGAAACACAGGGTATACTTGTGCAGCCCCGAACCGGCCTACCGCCATGAACGCAACGCTCATCTCCGACACCACGACCCACGGCATCCGCGTCGGCGCCGCCGCGTTCTACCTCGAACACCCCTCGGCACCCGAAGAAAACAAGTACGTCTTCGGCTACCGCATCGTGATCCTCAACGCCGGCGAACAGGCCGTCCAACTCATGCGACGCCACTGGGACATCATCGACGGCGACGGCAACATCAAGCCCGTCGACGGTGAAGGGGTTGTCGGCGAGCAGCCCGAGCTCGAGCCCGGCGAGGCGTTCAAGTACGAGAGCTTTGCCGTGCTGCCCACGCCGTGGGGGACGATGGAGGGGTACTACGAGATGGAAGACGAGGCGGGCGAGACGCTGCGTGTCACGATCGGCCGATTCTTCCTGACCCAGGACTCCACCGCAGCGGGGCAAGAGGACGCGCCCTAAATGCCCGAGCCCACCCATCCAAGTCCCGGCGGCAAGCCGGCCTGGCGGGCGTACCGAAGCCGACACCGCCACGACCAGGACAACGCGGCCCACGCCGAGGACTTCGTCCCCACGCCCAGCATCGACCACCCGCTCGTCCCCGACGAGAAGCCCACGCTCATCACCGATGACGACGCGCTGCTCGGCCTCATCGACACCCTCCGCGCCGCGGGGTCCTTCGGCTATGACACCGAGTTCATCGGCGAAAACACCTACTACCCGCACCTCTGCCTGATCCAGGCCGGCACCGCGGACACCCTCGCGCTGATCGACCCCTTCGCCGTCGACGACCTCACCCCGTGGTGGGAGTTACTCGCCGACGCGTCGGTCGAGAAGCTCGTCCACGCCGGGGAGCAGGACCTCGAACCCGTGCAGCGGATCCTCGGCCGGCCGGCGGCGAACGTGTTTGACTCGCAGATCGCCGCGGGCTTTGCCGGGCTGCCCTACCCGCTCTCGCTGGTGAAGCTGGTCGACGCGATCCTTGATGCGCAGCTCGACGCCGGCGCGAAGTTCTCGAAGTGGGACCGCCGACCGCTCACCGAGCAGCAGAAACACTACGCCGCGAATGACGTGCGTTACCTGCCCGCGATCCGCGAGGCGCTGCGTGCACGGCTCGCCGACGCCGGCAACACAGACTGGGCCCGGCAGGCGTGCGCTGAGTTGTGCGTCCCCGACCGATACACCCCCGACCCACTCAAACGCAAGGTCAAAGCCAAGGGCGTCAACCAGCTCGCGCCCAAGAAACGCTCGGTCCTCAACACGCTCATCTGCTGGCGCGAGGAGGTGGCCAAAGCCGACAACCTCCCCCCACGGGCGATGATCCCCGACGAGGCGATGATGCAGCTCGCGACCTCGCTACCCGCCGGCCCGGAGCAGTTGCGTGCGATCAAGTTCCTGCCCCGGCCGGTGCGCGAACGGTACGAGGCCCAGATGCTTACCTGCATCCGCGAGGGGCTGGTAGGCCCGCACCCGCCCCGGCCCAAGGCGCAACGCTACGACCGCGACGAGCACCGCGACCGCGTCAACGCCATGTGGGATCGTGTCGCCGAGCACTGCGAAGCCAAACGCATCGACCCAGCCGGCATCACCAGCAAACGCGAGCTTGGCCGGCTCGTCGCCGCACGCATGGAAGGCCAGCCCACCCCCGACCTCCCCTGCACCCTCGGCTGGCGCGCAGCGCTCCTCGGCGACACCACCGCGCCCCAGCCGCAATAGCACCGCTATCTTGCCGATCGCGGCTTAGCGCATCGCTAAAGCACGATTCAACCCAGCGCAATCCCAAAGCGCCCGCGTTACTGCAGCATCCCCGCGGCATAGAACACTCCGCCTTGCGCGCTGAACACAAGCCGGTCCCGGTTCGCCGCGTGCCACGCCTTGATCTGCGCGTTGGTCCCGGCAAACTCAATGTGCCCAAGCACCACCGCCCGCACCGACGCCTCGTACGACGTCGCCGGCGAATCTACCTCGGGCAAGAGCGACACCAGGTGCGCCAGCGCCTCGGCATGCCCGTACTGCACCGCCAGCTCCGAGACCTCACGCAGCTCACGCGCATCGCGGGGCGAATCGTTCACCCGTTCCCACGCCACGCCAACCGCCGGCCCAAGCTCGATCCCCGGCAGCGCCTGCATCAGGTTGTAATACGTCCGCGCGCCCCGCGACCGCGCAAGGTGCGTCGCCAGCGCGTCGTACGTCGCCGGGTCTTCGAGCTCGACCATCGTCTGCACCCAGGTCCGCGGCATGTAATCCACGCCCCGCGCCAGCCCAGCGATCAGCGTGTCCCGGGCATCCTCCGCCCAGCCCTGCTGACGCACCACCACGATCAAACGCGGCTGGTCGGGCAGCGCATTGATCAGCGTCTCCTTGTGCGATTCGTCGGCGGTCTGTCTCACCGCGAGCAAGGCATAAAACCGCAGGTCCTCTAACGCGATCGCGTCGACCAGCACACGCATGTGCTCGCGACTCAACGCCGACAGCATCGCGACCTGCGGGTCGTTCGCCGTGACCCGCCGCTGCCCCGCCGTCGCCCGCGCGATGTCCATCACATACGACCACGCCGCCTGCTCGTCGGCGCCCTCACGCAGCGTGACCGTCTGAAGCCGTTCAACATCCGGCCCGCCACGCAGCGCGATCTCGCGGTGGATGATCGGGTCCAGGTAGTACCGCAACACCGGGTACATCTCGTGGGCCTGCACCAATTCATCAAGGTAGTCGCCCGCGAGCGCCTCGAGCAACTCGACCTGCGGGTCGTCGGGCCGGGGCGCATGCGGCAGCGCCTGCGTCGCCTCCGCGATCTGCTCCAGGTGCGCCGCGACCTCCGCCGGCGTCGGCTCCGCGGGCAGCGGCACCACCCCCAGCAGCACCACGCGCGGCGGGCCGGCCACCCAGTCCGCGTCCCGAGGAAGCTGGGCCATCGCAAAGCACATCGGCTGCGCATGCGCAGCCACCGCCCCGCCGGCAAAAACCAGCAGCAACGCAGCACGCATCAAACCACCAACACGCCACGCCATGCGGGGCTCCCAAGGCCGGCTCGCATACCCACGCGAACCCACGGGCAAGGATCGGGGCGGCACAACACCGCTGCGTCACACACAGCCACACCGCGACCCGCCAAAACGGCAAATCAGGCACAGCCCCATGCGACGGGTCGGCGATCCAGACCCGCGACTTAACCCCCCGCCCACACCCCCGCCCCACTACGACACCGCAGCGTCCGCAATATCGGACACAACGCCACAAAACCCTGGGATCCCTAAGCCCCCGTCACCCCACGCCGGCTACGCCTTGTCGTCCCGCAACACCCCGCCCTTGCCCGAAACCAGCTGGGTCACCAGATGCGCCAGCGCCTCGGCATCGCGCGACTCCACGATCGCCCCCACCTTCGCCGGGTCCGCAGGGGTCTTCGCGAGCTGCTGCTGCACCCGCTTCCACAGCCGGGCCTGCTTCGCCTCCGAATCCGCCAGGTACAGGTCCGTCACCAGCTCCTGTAGCCGCGTCGCGACGATCGTGTCCAGGTGTTCGTAGTACCGCCCGACGATCTTGCGCTGCCCGGCCGAGAGTTCTCGCTTCGCCATCACCATCTCCCTATCAGCTGCCCGCACGACGCCTGAGCCCATCCCCAGGCACACCGGGCACGGAGTATAGGAGAACCCGGCACCGCCGCGGGCCGCCGGGGAACCTAAAAAAACTCCACCCGGCCCCAACATTTGCCCCACAACGGATTGAAGTGCTATACTATGGTTGTCCGATAGGGGGTAGTGTCAACCGATCATTTCACGGCTTGACCATTTGCCTCAATCGAACGTATACGCAGATCAGCAGCCCGGCCGGGGCGATGGTTCCGGCCAAGTCGGTCTCTAAGACCGGCAACCGGCCGCGATTCGGCCAGGGGTCTGGCAACTGTTTTGCCTGTCTCCGACAGGTCCGCTGATCGGCCAAAGGGTACGCCGCACCAGGTCCTTCCGACCCTTGCGGCGCAGTCATGAATCCGACGGAACGTTTCCAAGTCGGCGACCGTGTCGCCCATCCACGCCGCCCCGAGTGGGGCTCGGGGCTTGTCGTCAAAGCCGACATCATCACGCACGACGGGCAGGAGGCCCAACGCCTGCGGGTCGACTTTGCAAACAAACGCAACGCCGTCATTAACACCGCCATCGCGCCGCTGACCCGCAGCGGCGACCACGCAAAGATGGCACCGAAAGGAGTCAATGGGGATATGAGTATGACACGAACCGGAACACAAAACACAGGCGGCGGCTGGCTCGACGACCTCGAGGGCGCGGCCGGCGGCAGCAAGAACAAGAACCTCTGGGACCTGCCCTACACCCTGGACGACCCGTTCTCGTCCATGGAGCAGCAGCTCGAAGCCACGCTCGAGACCTTCAAGTACTCGACCGAGCCCGGCCCGCTCTTCCAGTGGGCCGTCGTCCAGACCGGGCTCGACGACCCGCTCACCGAGTACACCCGCGTCGAGCTCGAGCAGGCCTTCCCCCGCTACGCCCGCGACCGTGACAACCGCCTCTTCGAGCTGGTCCGCCAGTTCAAACGGCGCGGCGCGCACGCCTACCTCAGCCAGACCGCCAAGGCCTGCAAGTACCCCGCCGGCCGAGCGATGCTCGAAAAAGCCATCCGCGCCTGAGGTCGATCACGCACGGTACCCAGTGAATCTCACTCCCAAAACCCACGGACACCCCCCGTGGGTTTCTTGCTGCGCGTCACGCTAAAATCCACGCATGCCCGACGACCCCGCTCAACAGATCGCCGACCTCCGCATCACGCTCAACCAGGCCGACCGCCTCTACCGCCTGGGTGAGCCCACCGGCATGTCCGACCAGGACTGGGACAAAGCGCTCAAGCAGCTCGAACAGCTCGAAGCCGACCACCCCGACGCCGCCGCGCCCGGGCTCGACGACTCCCCCACCCAGCGCGTCGGCGGCGAACCGATCGCCGGCTTCCAGACCGTCGAACACAGCAGCCCCATGCTGTCCATCGACAACACCTACAACCGCGCCGAGCTCGAGGCGTGGGTCAGCCGAACCGCCAAAGCCCTCGACGTCGAGCAGTTCGACATGGTCCTCGAGCCCAAGGTCGATGGCGTCGCGCTCGCCCTCCGCTATGAACAAGGCCGACTCGTCCAGGCACTCACCCGAGGCGACGGCACGAAGGGCGACGACATCACCCACAACATCAAGACCGTCCGCAGCATCCCGCTGACGCTGTCCCCAGACACCCAGCCCGATGTCCCGGGGGTCCTCGAATGCAGGGGCGAGATCTTCATGCCCGACGACGTCTTCGCCAAGCTCAACGCCCAACGCGAAGCCGAAGGCCAGGAGCTCTACGCCAACCCCCGCAACACCACCGCCGGCAACCTCAAACAGAAAGACCCCCGCAACGTCGCGCCCGGCCTCCGCTTCATCGCCTACGGCAAGGGCGCAGTCAGCCCCGATACCTTCGCCACACACACCGACTTCACCGCCACGCTCAAGCAGCTCGGCGTGCCCGTCCACGAACACGAAGACACCGCGCGTACCGTCAACGAATGCTGGGCCTGGATCGAACGCTTCGACCAGCTCCGCAAACAACTGCCCTACGCCACCGACGGCGTGGTCATCAAAGTCAACCGCTACGACCAGCAGCAACAACTCGGCGCGAACAGCAAAGCCCCCCGCTGGTGCATCGCCTACAAGTTCGCCGCCGAGCAGGCCACCACCAAGCTCCTCGAAGTCAACTGGCAGGTCGGCAAGACCGGCAAGCTCACCCCCCGCGCGACGATGACCCCCACCCTCCTCGCCGGCACCACCGTCACCCACGCGACACTGCACAACTACGGCGAGATCCTCCGCAAGGGCATCATGCTCGGCGATACCGTCACCATCGAAAAAGCCGGCGAGATCATCCCGCAGGTCGTCAGCGCCGTCGCTGAAGAACGCACCGGCGACGAACAACCGATCACCCCGCCGGACGCCTGCCCCGAGTGCGGCACGCCCGTCGATGTCGAGCAGGACGCCAAACGCATCAACGAACTCGCCACGCACAAACGCAAGGTCGAACGCGAGCAGGCCAAGGCCGAGAAAGAAGGCCGCGACCCCGAGCCCATCGCCGAGCCCTCGCCGCTGGGTACCGAGGACGAGACCGCCCGCTACTGCCCCAACCCCGAGTGCCCCGCACAGTTCCGCGAACGTTTGATCCACTTCGTCGGCCGCAACCAGATGGACATCGACGCGCTGGGCGAAAAAACCATCCACCAGCTCGCCGACGCCGGGCTCCTCAAGAACCTCGGCGACATCTTCACCCTCAAAGACCACCGCGAAGAGCTCCTCGAACTCGAACGCATGGGCGAGAAGAAGATCGACAACCTCATCGCCGGCGTCGAGGAAGCCAAGTCACGCGGCCTCCGCCGCGTCCTCGCCGGGCTCACCATCCGGCACGTCGGCACGGGCGGCGCCAAACGCCTGGCCCAGCACTTCGGCAGCATCGACGCGCTCCTGGAAGCCGACGAAGAAACCATCGCGAGTATCGAAGACGTCGGCCCCATCACCGCCACCAGCGTCCGCGTTTTTCTGGACAACCCCGCCGGCCAACGCGTCATCCAGGAACTCAAAGACCACGGCGTCGACCTCACCGAAGCAATTAAAAGACCAACTGCCACGGGTGACGACAGCACAGGCGAAACTTCGGGGGGCCTGTTCGCCGGCAAGACCATCGTCCTTACCGGCACCCTCGAACACTACCCACGCAACGACCTCAAAAACATCCTCGAAGACCTCGGCGCCAAAGTCTCGGGCAGCATCAGCAAAAAAACCGACCTCCTCATCGCGGGCGAGAAGGCCGGGAGTAAACTGACCAAGGCCGAAGCGTTGGGCGTCGAAGTGTGGGACGAGGCGACACTGCTGGAGAGTCTGGGCTGATGCCGAAGCGACGTCGCAAGAGAGTTGATATCGGCACCCGGTGGCTAGATTGGCTGGGTATTGCGATGTTTGCGTGGACGCTGATCTTTTTGGCTATCGTAATGATACGCGCTTGCATCGCGGACTAGTACCAGATTGATTGTGGCCATACCCGAGGCCCTAACTCCTAACTCCTAACTCCTAACTCCTAACTCCTAACTCCTAACGCCCATGCAAATCCGCCGAGCGACGGTTGCCGACGTGCCCGCGATGGGGCGCATCATTAATGACTGTGCCGAGTTGGGGCAGATGCTCCCCAAGGCGCAGGCGGTGCTGTACGAGAACATCCGTGAGTTCCACGTCGCGGAGATGCCGGACGCGGAGGGCAACCCGGCCGTGGTCGGCGTGTGTGGGCTGTCGGTCGTGTGGGCGAACCTCGCGGAGTGCGCGTCGCTCGCGGTGGACCCGGCCTACCGCGGACACAGCATCGGCCGCAAACTTGTGGCCGTCTGTCTGCAAGAGGCGCGCGACCTTGGGATCCGCAAGGTCATGACGCTGACGTACGAGAAGCAGTTCTTCGAGCGGTGCGGCTTCACGGTGATCGATCGGATGAAGCTGCCGCTCAAGGTGTGGAGCGAGTGCGTGCGTTGCCCGAAGAATCAGGCCTGCGACGAGATCGCGATGGTGTGTGAGTTTGAGGATGTGCCCGAGATCGCGGGGATGAAGCCGCCGCCCAAGCCGCTGGCGTACGAGGTGCCGGTGGTGCTGACGACGCGGGGCAAGCCGGCCGATCCCGGGGCGTAGCGCGGGGCATGCCGGGGATGGTCAGCTGGGAATCAAGCTACACTAAAGCGGACATGCCAAACGCCCACCCCTGGCTCGCCGAGATCGTCGAGTCGGCGCACGCCCGTGCGCTGGCGGCGCGTGTGGCGTGCGCCCGGGACGACACAGACAGCATCATCGCCGACGGGTCGCGGGGGTCGAGCACCGCCCTGCTCGCGGGCGCGGTCGCGGTGCAGACCGGGCGGCCCGTGCTGCTCATCGTTGCGCACCTCGACGAGGCCGACGACGCGGCCGAGGACCTCGCGCTCTTCGGCCCGGCCGGGTACCCGCTCACCGCGCAGCGCTTCGGCGCGCTCGAGGTCCTCCCCGGCGAATCGGGCGTCAGCCTCGAACTCCTCGCCGAACGCCTCGGGGTGGTCGAACTCTTAGGCCACGCGCATACCCAGCACGAGGGCCACCTGCCCAATGTCATCGTCGCGCCGATCCAGGCGCTGATGCAGTCCGTCCCGCGCCCCGAGCAGGCCGCCGAGTTCACCCTCTCCCTCGAGCGCGGCGGCGAGCTGGCACCGGGCTTCCTCTTCGACTGGCTCGACCGCGCGGGCTACTCCCGCAACGACGCCATCGACCAGCCCGGCGACTTCGCCGTCCGCGGCGGCATCGTCGATCTCTACCCCCCCGCCGGCCGCGCCTCCGACCTCGACGGCAACCCCGTCCCCCTCGGGCCCATCCGCCTCGACTTCTTCGGCGACGAACTCGAAACCATCCACCGCATCAACCCCGACACGCTCGGCTCCACCGACCCCCTCCGCGCGGTCTCCCTCATCGGCGCACGCCCCGCCGCCATCCAGGACGACAACAACGCCTGCCTCATCGACCTGCTGCCCGCCGACACCGTGCCCATCCTGCACGAGGTCATGGAGCTCTCCGAACAGGCCCGCGGCTACTTCGAACGCCTCACCGACCCCCGCGGCATCTACCCCCCCAAAGCGATTTTCGCCAAGCTCCTGGGTCGTCCGCACATCGAAGTCAACCAGTACTCCGCCGACACCGGCGCCTCCAAACGCAAGCGGCTGAACCAGTCCGACGCCGACCTCAGCCCCGTCACGCTCCCGCTGGGCCCGCTGCCCCCGTTCGACACCGACGCGAAGTCGGCCGTCACCGAGCTGGGCGAGCTCGCCGCCGACCACCGCGTCACCGTCCTGTGCCACAAGCCCGCCGAGGCGCATCGTCTGCGCGAGCTGCTGACCGAGCACGCGCCCCATACGGTCGACCACATCCAGCTCGAGGTCGGCGACCTCCACCGCGGGTTTGTATGGGGAAGGGGCCAAGGGTCCGAGGGGCCAGGGGGCCAAGGGGCGGAACCAGAAACCGAAGACGCGCAGCACTCGGCCCCCGGGACCCTTAGCCCCTTGGCCCCTTCCCTCCTCGTCCCGCATCACGAGCTGTTTCATCGCTACGACACCGGCCGGGGCTCGCGCAACATCCGCCGCATCACCTCCGCCGCCGTCGAACGCGCGACTGGCACGGCCTCAGGCGGCGACGCGGGCAAACTGGTCAGCGACGTCTTCCTCGACATCGACCCCGGCGACTATGTCGTCCACATCGACCACGGCATCGCGCTCTTCGCCGGCATCAAGACACTCCGACGCGACGGCAAGAGCCAGGAGTACCTCACCCTCGAGTTCGCCGACAGCGCCAAGCTCCACGTCCCCGCCACGCAGATCGACCTGATCCAGAAGTACGTCGGCGGGTTCTCCGGCCGGCCGCCGCTCAGCAAACTCGGCGGAAAACGCTGGAAAAAACAGAAGGAGTCCGTCGCCGAAGCGGTCAAAGACCTCGCCGCCGAGCTGCTGCGTGTGCAGGCGGCGCGGACCGTGCAGCCGGGCATCCAGTACCCCGCCGACACGAGCTGGCAAAAGGAGTTTGAGGCCGAGTTCCCCTTCGACGAGACCGAGGACCAGCTCGCCGCGATCGCGGCCATCAAACGCGACATGGCCTCGCCCCAGCCGATGGACCGGCTGATCTGCGGCGACGTCGGCTTTGGTAAAACCGAGGTCGCGATCCGCGCCGCGTTCAAGGCCGCCGAGTTCGGTAAGCAGGTCGCCGTCCTCGTCCCCACCACCGTCCTCGCCGAGCAGCACGAACGCAGCTTCCGAGGACGCATGGCCGACTACCCCTTCACCATCGAATCGCTCTCACGCTTTAAGACCGGCAAGCAGCAGAAGTCCACCCTCGAACGCGTCGCCAAAGGCCAAGTCGACATCCTCATCGGCACGCACCGCATCCTCAGCCAGGACGTCAAGTTCGCCGACCTCGGCATGGTCATCATCGACGAAGAGCAACGCTTCGGCGTCGAGCACAAAAACAAGCTGCTCCAGTTCCGCATGACCGCCGACGTCCTCACCCTCAGCGCCACCCCCATCCCGCGCACGCTGCACATGTCCATGGTCGGGCTCCGCGATATCTCTTCACTCACCACCGCCCCCGTCGACCGCCGCGCGATCGTCACCGAAGTCATCCCCCATAACAAAGAACGCATCAAGCAGGCGCTGGTCAGGGAACTCAACCGCGACGGCCAGGTCTTCTTCGTCCACAACCGCGTCAGCAATATCGAGTCCGTCGCCGACGAAATCAAGCAGCTCGTCCCCGACGCCAAGGTCATCATCGGCCACGGCCAGATGCCCCCACGCGTACTTGAGAAGATCATGCTCGCCTTCATCCGTGGCGACGCCGACATCCTCGTCAGCACCACCATCATCGAGTCCGGCATCGACATCCCCTCGGCCAACACGATGTTCATCAACCAGGCCAACCACTTCGGCCTCGCCGAGCTGCACCAGCTCCGTGGCCGGGTCGGGCGGTGGAAGCACCGCGCGTACTGCTACCTCCTGCTGCCCGAAGATAAGTCCATCACCGAGATCGCGGCCAAACGGCTCAAGGCCATCGAGAGCTACGCGATGCTGGGCGCGGGCTTCAAGATCGCGATGCGCGACCTCGAGATCCGCGGCGCAGGCAACCTGCTGGGCGCCGAGCAGTCGGGCCACATCGCGGCGGTGGGTTATGAGATGTACTGCCTGCTGCTTGAACAGGCCACCAAACGCCTGAAAAACGAGCCGATCATCGACGCGAGCAAGACGCACCTCGAGCTGCCCTTCGCCGGCACGCTGCCCAAACGCTACATCAAGGCCGACAAGCACCGCATGTCCGCGTACCGCCGGCTGACCCGGGTCGATGCGCTCGACGACCTCGATGCCGTCGTCCGCGACCTGACCGACGCCTACGGCAAGCCGCCACCGCCCGCGCAGAGGTTCATCGAGATCACCGAGGTCCGCATCGCCGCCGCCGCCCTCGCGATCGATAAGCTCCAACTCGAAGGCCCCGACCTGATCTTCACCCTGCGCGAAGTCGGCCAGGCCGCCGCGAAGCTGCAGCAGGCATTCACCGACGCCCCGGGCCGGCTCACCGTGCTCGACAACAAGACGCTCTACTGGCGGCCACCCGCGCGGTATCTTGAAGAGCCCGCAACCCTCCTCGCCGTCCTACGCAAGCTGCTGGTCCGCCCGGTGCGCAACGCCATCTCCCCCACCCACACGGAGCCCACCCATGCCCCCGACACCCCCCACCGATGAAGCCGGCTGGCAACGCTGGTTCGCCGTCGAACTGTTCAACCATACCTGGGGCTTCCTTGATAAAAAGGACGACCTCACCGAGGAAGAAAAAGACGAGATGCTCGCCGCGGCCATGGCGTCCCGCTTCCACTGGGGCAAGGTCGGCGAGCCCAGAAACCACGCGATCGGCGACTGGCAGATCAGCCGCGTTTATGCCCAGCGGGGCAACGGGCCCGAGGCCGTGCGCTACGGGCAGAAGTCGCTCAATGCCTGCGTCGAGCACGCGCTTGGCCCGTTCTTCACCGGCTACGCGCACGAGGCGATCGCCCGCGGCCGAAAGCTCGAAGGCGACCAGGCCGAGTACGACAAACACCTGCAGCTCGCGCACAACCTGGCCGAGAAGATCGACAAGGACGAAGACCGCCAGATGCTGCTCGACGACCTGCGCTACATCGAGGGGATGTGATGCTGCACATCGCGCTCTACCAGCCGATCATCCCGCAGAACGTTGGCAATATCGCACGGACGTGTGTGGGGATGGATGCGCACCTGCACATCATCGGGCCGACGATCATCGACCTCTCCGACAAGGCGGTCAAACGCGCGGGGCTGGACTACTGGGACGACTTGACGCTGACCGAGCACGAAAGCCCGGCGGCGTTTTTTCGCTGGGCTGAGACCAACCGGCACCACCCAAGTGGGACAGGCATCTTGCCTGTCAATCAGAGTGATTCACACAGGCAGGATGCCTGTGCCACTGCCAACCTCTACGCCGTCACCAAGTTCGCCACCCGACGCTTCGACACCCCGCCCTACCGCGACGGCGACATCCTGCTCTTCGGCTCCGAACGCGAGGGCCTGCCCCCGGACGTCCACGCCCGCTTCGACCCGGACCACAAGATCGCCATCCCGATTCCGGGGGCGGTGCGTAGCTACAACCTGGGCAACAGTGTCGCCATCGTCCTCGCCGCCGCGATGAGTCAGGCCGAGTTGTGGCCAAGCGCATGGGAGCCGAAGGAAGGGTACATCGGGGAAAACACTTTTCCGGAGTCACCCTAAAACACTAGCGAGTGCTTCACCACCATAGGATCAAGCGAATGTTCGCCAAAGCCAGAAAATGAGTGCTGCAAGCAGAATGATCCTGACAGTGATACTGAAGCCCGAGGATCCCAAGCTCCCTTTTGCACGCTCTACCGGGAACGGCAATTCGGACCGCCAAAACCGGTTGCCATTCAGGCCGAAATGATAAGACTTCTGTTCTGTGTCGATTCGCAAGACATAGCCGGGAAGAAAGAGTGAAGAGCGAACCGATGTAAGTACTGCCTTTTGAATCTCATTGTATGGAACGCCCCAATCTCCACACTCGAGTCGATCAGAATAGATTTTCAGAATCCCTCGCCTGGATACGACCCAATTCAATGAATAGCGTAGTTGATCACCCGTTGCACTCGTGGCTTTCGTCATGCATTTGTGAAGAAGTTCTGACATCCTGATCCCAACACTGATAAGTACTCAAGAAAACTAAACCCGCCCGCGGTTGGCCATCCATTCGCCGCGGGTGTCGATCGCGTGGTGGTAGTGTGTCGCGTCTTCGTCGTTGAAGCAGACGAAGGTGATGCGGGCAGGCAGCGTGTTTCGGAGGAGGTGGCCGTGGGCGTGGCCGAAGGCGATGCGTGCGGCGCGTTTTTTCGGGAAGCGGTAGACGCCGGTGCTGATGGCGGGGATGGCGAGGTGTTGGATGCCGTGCTTGATGGCGAGGGCGAAGAGCTGCATGTAGCACGAGGCGAGGAGGTTGTCGGCGTGGGTGTAGCCGAGCTTGGCGGAGTCGTCGAGGGGGGCACCGGGCATGGCATAGGTCGCCTCTGATGTTCCATCGGTCGGGGCGGGCCAGACCGGTCCCACGGCGTGGAGGATGTGCCGGATGCCCTGCTTTTCCAGGCCGAACGCGGGGCTGTGTTTAGCTAAACCCGTCGGGCAGCCGGCCGGGTAGTGCTCGCGGTTGTAGGCCACCAACGCGTCCCAGCCCGCGGCGTCATGGATCGCGCCGTCCACCCCGCCGCCGCCGAGGAGTGATTCGTTGGCTGCGTTGGCGATCGCATCGACCCCCAGCGCCGCGGGCAGCGCGGTGATGTCGCCGACGTGGATCGCGATCCGCCCGAGCGGGTCGTTGAGCGCGTGGTCGGCGGGCGTTTGCGGGAGGGGAAGGTCCATGGGCTGCCGACGGCTGCAGGTCGGGGGTTGGAGGGGCCAACGCTCGGTGTGCCGGGTTACGCGTCGATTGGCGCGACGGGGTCGCGCAGAGCAACGGGCTTGTCGAGCACTTCTTTCAGGATCATCGCCTGGCGTAGCGATCGGCGGTTGAGCTTGCCAAAGTCGAGCAGCGCGCCCTTGCGCTTGGGTCGGCGGCCTGGCGCCAGCGCGGCCTCGAGCTTGCGTACCGCCTGGTCACGCTTGGGCGTCTTGTGCACGCGCTCGTGCGACGCGCGGTGCAGGCGTTCGTCGCGCTGCCGGATGCCCTGCTGCGTCCGCTTCGCCGCGGCACGTTGCTGCTTGAGCGTCTGCTGCTGTTGCTGTTGCTGTTGACGGGCTCGCTGCTGTTGCTGTTGTTGCTGTTGACGGCGGGCCTGCTCCTGCTGGAGCCGTTGCTGCCGCGCGGCCTGTTCCTGCTGCTGTCGCTGGCGCATCGCTTCTTGCTGCTGCCGGCGGAGCGCCTCTGCACGCGGATCGACACCCTGGCCGCCTTGCTGCTGCTGCGCACGCTGGCGCGCCATCTCGATGCGCTCGGCCATGCTCATCGACGACGGGTCGCGCTGCGTCGCCTGCAACGTGGCGGGCCCACGCTGCTGCGCCTGCTGTTGCAGCTCCGCGCGGCGGCGGGCGGCGAGCTCTTCATAGTCGGGTCGATTGCCCGACTTCTCACGCTTCGCCTTGCTCTCGTTCATCGCGTTAACGGCTTTGATGATCCAGCCGCCGATGACGATGATCAGGATGACGATCGGGCCGATGCCGCTCATAGCGTGTTCCTCGCGTCCGCTTGGGTGGATCCGGGCGGGGCGACGATGGCCCGCGGTGGCATTGTAGCGGCGTTTGCACCGGGCCCGACGATCAGCGTCGGTCGGCCCGTCGGGTCGGCTTCATCGGCGGGCTGCTGGCGGAGCACCACGCCGTACACCGGGGCGAGCACCTCGGGCGTCAGGACTTCGTGCCAGGGCCCGGCCTGCACAAGCCGCCCACGGTCAAGCAGCCAGGCGTCATCCGCGTAACGCAGCGCCAGGTTCAGGTCATGCACCACCACAAGCACCGCCAAACCCTCAGACGCCCGCTCGCGCAGCCGAAGCATCGTCGCATGCGCATGACGCAGGTCGAGATGGCTCGCGGGCTCATCGAGCAGCATCACCCGCCCGCCGCCCAGCGCCTGCGTCTGCGCGCGGGCGAGCAGGACGCGCTGCTGCTGCCCGCCCGAGAGCTGCGCGTAGGGCCGGTCCGCCACGTCCGCCAGCCCCGCATCGTCCAGAATCGAAGCGATCGCGCGGGCGTGCTTCGCGTGGTCGCCCGCCGCAAACCGCCCCATCGCGACGACCTGCCGGACGCTGAAGCCGAAACGCACGCCCGCCCGCTGGGGCACGTAGCTGATCCATCGGGCGCGGTCGGCGGGTCTGAGCTTCCCGACCTCGAGCCCGGCGAGTGTGGCCTTGCCCTGCGTCGGGTGCAGCGCGCCCAGCAGGAGACGCATCAGCGTGGACTTGCCCGCGGCGTTAGGCCCGACGAGCGCGGTGACTTTGCCCGCACCCAGCGAAGCGCTGACCCCGCGCAGCACGGGCCGACCACGACGGTAGTGATAGGCGACTTGGTCGAGTTGCATCACCGGCGCATCCTCAACCGACGCGCTGGGGCGCGGCCTGCCCAACACCTGGGCCGCGAGATCGCTGGCGTTGCCATGGGTCTTAAGCTCGGCATTCTCGGACATCGGGGCGATCCAGTTGATGCGGGTTTCGACCAAGCCGAGTGACCGGTGTAAACGCTACGGGCCAACGGGGCAAGCGCGGTTGTGTGGATTTTACGCTCCTTGCGACTTAGGTCGGCCTAGTAACGGTCCGATGTTCAAGAGGCCGAGCCCCCTGTAATCCTGCTCGGCAGTCTTTAACTCCCCTAATGGTGGCCCATGGGACAGCAAGAACACACCCCGACGTCCGCACCCGAAACCGCCCCCGAGGCGGAAGGTGCCCCCCAGCCCCTGAACCTGCTGAGCGATCTGGAAGAGCGCCTGGGCCAGCTACGCGACTGGCAGTCGCAGACAGACCAGCAGCTGCGTGCGATCCAGGAAGAGTCGATCCGTATTGAGAAGGTGCGCGCCCAGACGCAGGAGCTCAAGGACGAGATCGAACGCCGGCAGGCCGAGCTCGATCAGCAGAAGGATGCGTTGGGCAAAGACCGCGAAGCGCTCGCCCGCGAGCGTGAGGCGATCGCGGAGGACCGCCGGGGGATCGAGGACGAGCTCAGCACGCTGGACATGATGCGTGATGAGCTGGAGAACGACCGCAAGCAGACACAGCAGGACCGCGATGCGATCGAGCAGCGCCAGCAGGAACTCGAGGCGTCGTGGGCGGCGCTGCGCGAGCGGGAGACGGAAGCCGACCAACGTGACCAGGCACTCGACCAGCGTCATGATGAGATGGACCAGTGGCAGCTCAAGCTGCAGGAGCGCCAGGACCAGCTCAACGCCGACCGGGATGAACTCGACCGCTGCTACGGCCAACTCGAAGACGCGCGGCAGGAGTTTGCCCAGCAGCGTGAACAGCTCGAAGACGACCGGCGTGTCCTGGAAGAAGCGCGCGTCGGATTCGAAGATGAGCAGCTGGCGTTCGAAGAAAAGAAGGAAAAGTATAACCAGTCCCGCGAACAGCTTGAGAAACAGAAGCTGGACCTGAAGCTCCGTCTCGAGGCGCTTGAGGCGCAGCAGACGATCCTGAACAAAGCCCGCCAGGAGCTTTCGGAGCAAGCGGTCATCCTGCCCGAGGAGGCGCAGGAATACGCGGCCGAGCTTCAGCAGGCACGGGCCGAGATCAACGAGGCGCGCGCCGAGTTGGAGCAGGAGCGTGAATCGCTACAGGCGGCGCGTGAACAGCTCAACGAGATCGAGGCCGAGCTCGTCCAGCGCGAGGAGGCGCTGCTTGAACAAGGCAGCGTCGACCTGGAAGAATCCGAGGCGGTCAAGGCCCGCCTAGCGGAGCTTGAGGAGCGCGACGCGCAGACCCAGGCGTCGCTTGCGGACGCGCAGGCCCAGGCGGAGCTCGCCCGTGAGCAGTTGGCCGAGTTGGAACAACGGCAGGCCGAGTTCGAAGAGAAGCGTGCGCATTTCAAGCAGACGCTGCAGGAGACCCGTCAGCAGGTCGAGGCCGAGCGCGAGCACGTCCGCCTAAAGGAAGAGGCGGTCGACCAGCGGGCGAGCGAGATCGAGGCGTTCAAGTCGAAGTACGAGTCGAACAAGAACAAGCTCAAGGCCGCCAACGAAGCGTTGCAGAGCCGACGCGAGAAGCTGCACCGCTACCGCAAGCTGCTGCGTAAGCGTTCAGGCGCGTTGCAGGATGCGGAGCTGCGTGTGCAGTCGTCGAGCCAGCAGTACACCGGCCTGGAGAAGGAACGGCAGATGCTGGCGGAGGTGAAGAAGTTCCTCGAAGCCAGCGAGGGCGAGATGGTCCGGCGGTGGGCGACCTCCCGCGCGGCGACGCTCGTGGTCGGCGCGGCGATTGCGCTGACACTCATGGCCGGCGCGAGCTACATCGCGGGCAAGCAGATTGTCCAGCCCGAGTGGCAGGCGACCAGCGCGATCCAGGTGACACTCCCCACCGACGAGCCAACCCCCAGCGACGAGGCGTGGCTGCAAGGGTTCCAGGCCACCGCGCTGAGCGATGAAGTCCTCACGAGTACGCTGACCTACCTCGACCGCTCTGACAGCGGCGCGGTGCGGATCGCGACCAACACCGAAGAACTGGCCGCGCACCTGAACGAGCACTTGACCGTCAGCGGCACCGCCGGCCGGGGCGAGCTCATCTACCAGAGCTCGCAGAAGGACGAGACCAAGCCCGTCCTCGAAGCACTGACCAAGGCCACCGCCGTCGCGATGACCATCCAGGACAACGAGAAGTACGGCGAGCCGCGGACCGAGGTCATCCAGTCCGCCGCAGCCATCAACCGGCCGATCGCCAACGGCACCGCGAGCCAGCTCTCGATGTCCGGCATCATCTTCGCCGTGCTCGTCTTCACCGGCAGCGCAATCTTCTTCGCCATGCGGATGGTCCTGCTTCGCAGCAAGCGGATGTTCGGCGAAGAGCAGATGCCACAGCTCACCCTGCTGGACAAGCCCGAAACCTGGTCCCCCCTGCCTGCGGGTGAGTCGGCCGGGAAGTAGGGCAAACCGGCATCCAACTTGATTTTTGTGCCACCACGGGGGGCTCGGGTCGGAGGGGACTCGGCCCCCCGTCTTTTCATTAGCGGTGCCCTGACAAGCGGTTAGTGCTAAAATCAGCCACCCCGCATCCCGCCCGCCCGAGGGGCCCGTTCTTGACACCGCCCACGCCTTCGCTACACTACGCGGCTCGCCCTGACGCCTTTGGCTCGGCGGCGCGCGATCCCGTGGGGGACATCCCACCCCGCTATACCGCTCTCGCCACGCCCTGTGCGTTTTCCAGCAGCATCGCCGCGACGCCCCGCACACGCGGGTACGCTTCGACCGGCCAACCGGACCGACGACCATGAACCGCCAAACCACCCACGCCAAAAACAACGAGGTCCCCCGCAACTGGGTCCAGGTCGACGCCACCGACAAGGTGCTCGGCCGCCTCGCCACCGAAATCGCCATGGTCCTCATGGGCAAGAACAAGCCCGAGTACACCCCCCACCACGACGTGGGTGATTTCGTCGTCGTCCTCAACTGCGACAAGATCAAGATCACTGGCAAGAAGCTGGACCAGAAGCACCTCCGCCGCTTCTCGGGCCACCCCTCGGGCCAGAAGCTCACCAGCTACCGCGACGTGCTCGCCGACAAGCCGGAACGGCTGATCGAAAACGCCGTCCGCCGCATGCTGCCTAAGAACAAGCTCGGCGCCCGCATGATCACCAAGCTCAAGGTCTACGCCGGCGACGACCACCCCCACGCCGCGCAGAACCCCCAACCCCTCGAACTGCAATCCGCCTAAGCATCCGCTTATAGATAGATAGGTCTGACGAAGCATGAGCGAAGAAGCCAACATCGAACCCGCCGTTGAAACGCTGGACACCTCCGTCCTTGCCGTTGCCGAAGAAGAGGCCCCCGCCGAGGAGGTCCGCCCCCTCGCCGAGCCCGCCAAGCCCGACGCCGGCGGCTTCGTCTGGGGCACCGGCCGACGCAAGTCCGCCGTCGCCCGCGTCCGTGTCAAGCCCGGCAGCGGCGTCTTCCTCATCAAGGGCAAAGAAGTCAAGGACTTCTTCTCCGAGCCCCAGCACCAGGCCCAGTGCCTCGCCCCCCTCAAGGCCACCGAGACCGAAGGCAAGCTCGACATCTACGTCAACACCCACGGCGGCGGCATCACCGGCCAGGCCGGGGCGATCATGCTCGGCCTCGCACGGGCGCTCAAGGGCTACGACCCCACCCTCGAACAGGCCCTCCGCGACGAGCACTTCCTCACCCGCGACCCCCGCGAAGTCGAACGCAAGAAGTACGGCCAACGCGGCGCACGACGCAAGTTCCAGTTCTCGAAGCGCTAATCACGCCGAGCCCATCGCAACAACAACGAAGCCCACGCCGCCACGACGTGGGCTTTTTCTTGCGCACCAAGACGCTTGCGGCATAGCGCGTATCCTCCGATCTTGTCGGGCGTCACCATGCTGAAATGGTCACAGCGAGAGGCGGTTGTCTAGGCCTCACGACGACCGAACCCCCGCCGGACGTCTTCCAGCTTGCCGCGTTCGGTGACTTGGCCGGTGCGGAGCATCAGGGTGAGCAGCGACATCAGTGTGGCGATCGTGAAGCCGAAGGCGAGGATGGTCGCCGCGCCGCGCAGGCCCAGCACCTGGAAGAACCCGCCGGCCGTCGGATCGCCGCCGATCGCGAAAAGTACGTCGATGGGCTCGAGCGACGCGAGCGCACGACGGGCCAGCGCCTCGTTCCGGTCGGCCTCGAGCTGCTCGGCGACGGCAAAGTCGGTCTCCGCCTGCTCGCGCCGCGTCAACGGCTCGGGCACCTCCACCGCTGACGGATCGAGCATCACCGCATCCACATACGACAACACGACCCGATATCGCCCGGCCTCGGGCACGTCGAAAGTCCACACCCCCGTCCCCTGCCGACCGGTCCCGTCCGCCCGGCCGTAGATCACGGAGGTGTCGCGGTCGGCGTCGAGCGCGGCCGGGTCGTCGCCCGTCTGGCCGAGCAGACGCACCGCCACCGCCTCCCCGTCCTCGACCCGCGTCACGGTGCACACCATCGCGGGCGTCGTCGGCGTGGTCCACACCTGGTGCCGGGGCGTATCGAACGACCGCCCTTCAAACGTGCCCAGGTTCTCGTAGTACACGACATGCTCACCCGGCTCGTGCAGCTCCAGCTCGACACCCGCCGAGGCGGTCGGCCCAACCAGGCGCGGCATCGACTCGATCTCGCTCCACGCCTGCCGACGCCCGTCCAGCACCGCCGCGACAAACACGCCCAGCGAGACCAGCAGGATCAACAGCGACAGCACATACCACCCGCGCGACGGACGGCGACGGCTGGACATAGGGGGCTCACTCGTCCCGGGGGCTGCTTCCAAAACAATGGCTCCATCCGCGGGCGCTGGGCCGGCGGTCTGCTACACAAGCGACGGCTACTCGACATCCTCGGCCGCATCCACCCCCTCGCCCGACTCCTCGCCCAGCGTGTACGACCACGTCAGGTCGTCCGGGGTGTTGAATCGGCCGTCGGGCCCCGCGCTGCGCAGCTCGTAGTCCCGCCCGCCGCCCGCGTTGTAGCGTAGCGCGTTGCCCCACTCGTCCTTGAAACGCTGGCCCATCGTGTTCTGTACGCGGTCCCACGGCGGGCTGTTGTACTCGCCCTCGTAGGTCCGCTCGATCTCCCGGTGCGCATCGTCAACGACCTGCTCGGTCGAAGCATCCCATTGAGTCGGCCCGCCCCAGCCGGTCGGCGCGGGGTAGCTGTTGACCACGTCGTCGGCCGTCGCGAACTGCCGGTCCGGCCCCGCGCTGATGATCTCGTAGCCCTGGTCGTCCACGCGGTGGTAGCGGTACACCGTGCCCCACTCGTCGTCGTACCAGTCGATCATCTGCTGGCCGTCCGCCTCGCTGGGCAGTACGCCGTACATCAGGTAGTGGTCATCGATCTCCGTCTGCGCGTAGTACAGATCGAAGTCGGGCACGAGCGACGGGAGGGAGAAGTACAGCGTCCACAGGAGCGCCCAAAGCAGCGTCCCCAGGACGCCGATGATCAGCCCCGCGATCGCGAAGCCGCGCGACGGCCTGAACACCGCGACCAGACTGACCAACGCACCCACCGGGCAAAGCACCCCCAGGCAGAGCACCATCCCCACGATCGACAGGATAAAACCAGTCAGCCCGAGGGCATTACTCGGCGGGGTGTTGGGCGGCACGTACGGCCGCGCGGGATGTTGCGGGTAAGGGGCTTGGGTCATAGCGGATGCAGCGGACAGGGCGGCACTACACGTCCAGGTTCTTCGCCTCGAGCGCGTGGTCCTCGATGTACTTGCGGCGGGGCTCGACGTTCTCGCCCATCAGGATCGAGAACAGCTTCTCCGCCTCGCTCGCCGCGTCCCACGACACCCGCAGCAGCACGCGGTTCTCCGGGTTCATCGTGGTCTCCCACAACTGCTCGGCGTCCATCTCGCCCAGCCCTTTGAAACGCTTAATGTCCATCCCGCGTTTGCCCGCGCCATGGATCGCGCCCATCAGCTCACGCAGGTTCACCACCGAGACGATGCCCGAGTTCTCCGCCAGCGCCGCGGCGTCTTCGCCATCGCCGCCACCGGCCGGGACGGCCTGCTTAGCCGCCTGCTTCGCGTCCACAATCAATTCGTACTTCGTCGGCTCGGGAAGCCCGGTCACCGAACGCGCCTTCTCAAGCACGTAGTCTTCGATCGGCAGGTCCATCGCAACCAGCTTGGCGATCTGCTTCTCCAGATCACGCACCTCGTGCAGTTCTTTACGGATCGACGGCCGTGGCGCATCGTCGGACGGCTCGCCGTCGATCACCTCGTCCAGCTCGGCGTCCTGTGTGCCCAGCTTGTGCGTCTCGCGGAAGGCCTGCTCGTCGTCCTCGGACCAGAAGAAATGGTCGCCCGCGATCGCGTTCACGTCCGATGCCACGCCCGACTCCTCCGACTCGATCGGCGGGACCGTCAGGCGGATCCGCGGCATACGGCCCTCGCCCTTGGGGTCCTGCTCACGCATCGCGAGCAGGTCCTCGAGCGTGATGCCCCGACGCTCCGCGATCTGCACGAGGTCCGCGATCATCTCCAGGATCGACAGGAGCTGCGCCAGCCCGTCGCCCGCGATACGCTGCTGCTCGCTGCGGTCGGGGTTGTAGACGACCAGCGTCGTGCCGTCGACACCCAGCCGACCCAGCACCTCGCGCATCCGCCGCTCGTTGAGGACGTACTCGCTCTTCTTGCGGCGGGTCACCTGATACAGCGGGGGCTGGGCGATAAAGACCCGGCCCTGCTTGATGAGCTCGGGCATCTGGCGGAAAAAGAACGTCAGCAGCAGCGTGCGGATGTGGCTGCCGTCGACGTCCGCGTCGGTCATGATGATGATCTTGCCGTAGCGGAGCTTGCTGATGTCGAAGTCGTCGGCACCGATGCCGCAGTGCAGGGCCTGGATGATCGCGCGGATTTCTTCGAAGCCCAGGATCTTGTCCAGCCGGGCACGCTCGACATTAAGGATCTTACCCTTGAGCGGGAGGATGGCCTGGGTGACGTGGTCGCGCCCGCCTTTGGCAGAGCCACCCGCCGAGTCGCCTTCGACGAGGTAGAGTTCGGACTCGAAGACGTCCTTGGTCGTGCAGTCGTAGAGCTTGCCGGGCAGGCCGCCGGAGTCGAGCACGCCCTTACGGCGGGTCAGGTCGCGTGCCTTGCGTGCGGCCTCGCGTGCCTCGGCCGCCATCACCGCCTTGGCACACACACGCTTGGCCTGCGTCGGGTTCTGCTCGCACCAGGTCGTGAGCGCCTCGCCCACCGCCTGCGACACCAGCCCCTCGACCTCGGGGTTGAGCAGCTTCGTCTTGTTCTGGCTCTGGAACTGCGGGTCGGGGATCTTGACCGAGATCACCGCGACCAGCCCCTCGCGCCAGTCGTCGCCCGAGGGCGCGGGGCCGTTGCCCTTGAGCTGGCCCGAAGACTTGGCGTAGTTGTTGAGCGTGCGGGTCAGCGCGGTCTTGAAGCCCGAGAGGTGCGTCCCGCCGTCGGGGTTGTTGATGTTGTTGGCGAAGCTGTGGATCACTTCGTGGTAGATATCGACGTACTGCATCGCGACATCGCAGACCAGCGCGCCGTCGTCGGACTCGGTCTTGACCGCGATGACATCGTGGATCGCGGCGCGCTCGGCGTTGAGGTCGCGGACCATCTGCGAGAGCCCGTCGTCGAACTTGAACACCTCGGTCTTGCCGGCGCTGCTGGGCGCGGCGTCGGGGGAACGCTGGTCGCTGAGCGTAAGCTTGATGCCGGGGTTGAGGTAGGCCCGTTCGCGGAGGCGGGTGGCGACGGTGTCGTAGCTGTGGACCAGGTCGCCAAAGATCTGCCGGTCGGGCCGCCACGCGATCTTGGTGCCGGTGCTGGCGCGTTCGCCGATGACATGGAGTTCCTCGGCGACGTCGCCTCGCTCGAAGCTCATCGCGTGGAGCTTGCCGTCGCGAGCGACCTCGACCTCGAGCCACTCGGACAGCGCGTTGACACAGGACACCCCCACGCCGTGCAGCCCGCCCGAGACCTTGTAGGAGTTGGAGTCGAACTTACCCCCGGCGTGGAGGACGGTCATCACGATCTCGACGGTGGGCTTGCCGTTGAGCTGCGGGTTCTCGTGCTTGTACGCGCCGACGGGGATGCCTCGGCCGTTGTCGACGACGCTGATGGATTCGTCGGCGTGGATGTTGACGACGATCTCGTCACAGTGGCCGGCGAGGGCTTCGTCGATCGCGTTGTCGACGACTTCCCACACGAGGTGGTGCATGCCCTTGGCGTCGGTCCCGCCGACGTACATCGCCGGGCGCTTGCGGACGGCGTCGAGCCCTTCGAGCACGGAGATCGAGTCTTCGGAGTAGGTGTTAGCCCCCTCCGCGATAGCGTCTTGCGGATCGGGTGTTGGCGTTGCGCTCATGCTGGTATCGGCCTGATAAGCCCCCGGGCGGACGCCTCCAAACAAGACGTCCCGCGCCGCCGGGCGGGTGGATTCTGACCCTTTATTCTAGCAGAATCAGGCCCTTTCCACCAACGCGACGCCGGTGAGAAACAGGCGAAAAAACCCGAGAAAAACGCAGGTTTTTACTCGCGGTCGGCCGGGTGGATACCCGACCCATACGCGGCCTCGCCGGGCACCTCAGAAACCGGCGGCGTGTTGCCCGATTCGAGCGCTTCGAGCTTCGCCCGGCAGCGTTCAATCACACTCGCCGACTCCGGGTCCATCGCCGCCGACCGGGGCGAAACCACCTTCCCCGTCGCCGTCCGCCAACGCGCCCGCGCGCCCGCGATGTCCCCCTGCGCGTAAAGAATATCGCCCAGGTGGTCCAGCAGCACCGCCTGCGATGCGCCCCGCGGGTCGTCTTCACCTTCACGCAACTCAAACGCACGGTGCTCGATCCGCTGCTGCGCAATCGCCTCGGTCATGTACTGCTGCGCCTCATCGAATCGCCCCAGCTTGTACAGCACCCAGCCCATCGAGTCGAGGTACGACGAAACCCCGGGCCTCGCCTCGATCGCCCGCCGGATCATCACCTCGGCCGCGAGCAGCTCCTTGTTTGCCATCGTCCACTGATAGCCCAGGCTGTTGTTTAGCGCCGCGTTCTCCGGGAACCGGACCAGCTGCGCGACATAATCCGCTTCGGCCGCCTCGTGCCCCACCGCCAACGACAACTGGTTGAGCAGCGTCGTCGCAAACTCGCCCGTCATCGGCATGCCCGGCAGCACCCCCTCCGCATCCAGGGCAAACGTCTCACGCACCAGCGCCGCCACACGCTCCGCGTCGCCCCGCGCCTCCGCAAACTTCACCCGCTCGTACACCCGCCCCAGGCCCGGCGGGAGCAACTCGATCCAACGCGCCCGGGCGTCCTGGGCCCGCTGCGTGTCGCCCAGCGCCGTGTAGACATCCATCAACGCATCCACCGCCGTGGCGTCATCGGGATTGGCTTGGAGCATCGCCTCAAGGATCGGCAGCGCGAGCTCGGGCGTGTTGGACCGGTCGATCAGTTGGTTGACTTCAACCATCCGGGCGGTGCGCGACTGGGGCAGGTACTGCGACAGCCGGGGCAGCACACGGTCGAAGTAGAAGTCGATGTAGAGCGTGATGTCGCGGTCGTAGTTCCGCCCGGGCTGGATCGAGCCGTAGAGACTGGACGAGGCGATGTAAACCTCTTCGCGGGTCGGGAACCGGGCCAGAATATTGTCCATGAGCTCGATCGCCTGGGGCAGGTAGTTGGCCTCGACGAGGAGCTGCGCCTGGAGCAGGAGCAGGTTGAGATCGTTGGGGTGCCGCTCAAGGCGTTTACCGATCATCTGCTGCGCGGTGCTGAGATTGATCGCGTGGCGTCGGCCTTCCCGCTCGTGCTCGCGACGCTCGGCGGCGTCGGCCTGCAGCGGGAGCTCGCCGGGGTGGGCACTCAGGCGCAGGTAGTCGATGTAAGCCGAGAAGCGTTCCCAGCGGTCGCCTGAGCCGACCTGCCCGAGCAGCGCCGCGGCCTGGTCGAACATCGCGGCATCGCGTGGGCCCATCTGGATGAGCAGACGCGCGAAGTCGAGCTGCGTCTGCGCATCGTCGGGCTCGTGTGTGAGTGCGCGGGCGTAGGCGACAACTGCATCTTCGTATCGGCCCACACCCAGGTAGCCATCGGCACAAAGACGCAGCAGCATGGGGGCCTGGGTGTCGCGGACCTCGGGCAGGCGCATAGCCCGGATCAACGCGACGGGGTCGATATCCTGCGAGAGCAACGCGTCGGCGTACTCGTCGGCGCGGCGCGGCTCGCGACGCATCGCGTTCGAGGTCAGGGCGAAAGCCCGGGCGAGCGCCTGCGGGTCGTCCTGCGCCGCGCCGCCGGCCCCACGCAGCAGCGAGATCGCCCGGCGGAACGTATCGAGCCGGGCCGGCTGGTCGGCGAGCCAGGCGTCGATGAGCGCGACCGTCTCGGCCTGGGGCAGCACGGCCGCGCGGGCCGCGACGAGCGGGAAGTGACCGGCCGGGGCCTGCGCCTGAGCCGCGACGAGCTGCGCATCGAGCGCGGCGGGGTCGGCCCCCTGCTCGACGAGGTAGCCGATGAGGGCCGCGTCGAACTCCGTCGCCTGGGGGCCGGCGAGGAACGCGATGGCTTCGTCGATCGCGGCATCGGCCCAACCCACAACCCACTGGCAATAGACCCGACGCAGAACCAACCCGGCGGGATCACCGACGTCCGCGACATCGGCCCGCTGATACGCCGCGAGCGCGAATGCGGTTTCATCGCGACGCAGGTGCAGGTCGCCGATACGCAGGCGGGTGTCCGCTTCGCGCTCCTGGATGATGTAGAGCTCCCGGCCTGCGGGCGACTGGGCATCGGGCGCAACCTCCGCCGATAGCACACGCTCATACAGCGTGATCGCCGCGAGCGCGTAGCCGAGCTCGTCGAGCGCGACCGCGCGGATGTAGTCGGCCACGCATCGGGCCGCCGGGTGGTCGGCCACGGCGTCGGCCTGGTCGACCGACGCGGCGAGGGAAAGCGCCTCGTCCCATGCGCCACGCTCCAGCGCCAGGCGGGCGAGGATCGCACGGGCCTCCGTATCGGCGGGGGCGAGGCCGGCCGCGCGTCGCAGGTAGGCCGAGCCGAGCACATGGTTGCCCCCCCGCACATACGCGAGCCCCAACGTGCGCGCGACACGCGGGTGGTCAGGCGCGAGCCGCTCAGCTTCAAGCAGGCCTTCAATCGCATCGAAGGTCCGGCCCTCGCGCATCAGCCCCTCCGCACGATCCAGCGCCCGCTGCGCCAACGGCGACAGCTCCGCGTCAGGGTCGGGCGGCGCATCCGCCGCAAAGGTGGCGGGCTCGATGTCGGCCAGGACGTCGTCGGCCGATCGGTTCAGGCGGGCCGGGTCAACATCGCCACGCGTCTGGGGCGCGAGGCCGGGCGGCAGTCCAAGCGGAGGGGTCACGCCACGGGCGGGCTGCACCGCGTTGGCGGCGTCATGTTCTTCGGGCTGCGGCGAAGTATCCTGCGCCGAAGCGGTCGCGGCGAAGAGCGCCGGGCACGCCGCGCACAGCAACGCCTTGGTCAAGCGTCTCATGCGCGGGCGGATCGGTTTCGACATGGCCGGCCCCCTTGGTCGGGTTAGGGGATCACTTTCCCCAGCGGGTAGCTGACGATCCCCGTCGCGCCGGCGCGTTTCAGGTCGGGGATCAGATCGCGTTCGACACACTCGTCCGCGATCACCTCGATCGCGACCCAGTCGCGGTCGGCGAGGTCGTTCACCGTCGGCGAGTGCTCCGCGGGCAGCAGCGCAACCACGGCGTCCAGGCTCGCACGCGGGACGTTCATCTTCAGCCCCACCTTCGACCGGGCACGGATCGCGCCTTGTAGCAGCAGCGCGAGGTCTTCGATCTTGCGCCGCTTGGCCGGGTCCGCCCACGCTTCTTTGTTGGCGATCAGGCGTGTTGTCGAGGTCAGCAGCGTCGCGATCACACGCAGGTTATTCGCGCGGAGCGATGAGCCCGTCTCGGTGACATCGACGATGGCATCGACCAAGCGTGCCTTGACCTCGGTCGCCCCCCAGGAGAACTCCACCCGCCGGACGTTGACGCCCTGGTCGGCGAAGAAGCTCTGCGTGGTGTTGATGAGCTCGGTTGCGATGATCTTGCCTTCGAGGTCGGCGGGCTCGCGGATGTCGCCCTCTTCGGGCACCGCGAGGACCCACTTGACGGGCTTGCCGGTCGCGCGGGAGTAGGCGAGTTCGCAGACCTCATGGACATCGCTGCCGTTCTCGACGACCCAGTCGTGGCCGGTGATACCGACATCGACGACGGCGTCTTCGACGTAGCGGGACATCTCCTGCGCGCGGAACATGACACAGGCGAGTTCGGGGTCGTTGATGTCGGGGACGAGCGATCGGCTGCGCACGGAGATGTTGTAGCCGGCCCGGTCGAACAGGTCGATGGTCGGGGTCTCGAGCGATCCCTTGGGGATCCCGATGCGGAGCAGGGGCTGTGATGCGTTGTCGGCGGTCATGATACGTCTTGGCGTTTGGGCGTCGGGTTACTTCTTCTTTGCGATCCGCGAGCGGGTGGGCTTTTTGGTTGCGGTCTTTTTCTTAGTCGTTTTCTTCGTCGTCGGCTTTTTCTTGGTGGCCTTCTTCGTGGGCACCTTCTTCGCGGCGGCCTTCTTGGTGGTCGGCTTCTTCGCGGGGGCCTTCTTAGCGACCTTCTTCTTCACCGCGGGCTTGCTGAGGGCTGGCATCTTCTTGCCGTCCGCCCAGTGCTGGAGCGCGAGGTGCGCGTCGAGCGCATCGCCTGCCTTGATCTGCCGCAGCAGCCAGGACTCGATCTCCGCCGGGGTCATCCCCTCGTCGGCGACCCCCTGGTCGATCAGCAGCGCGGCGAGCTTGTCGTCGACCGGCATCGCGTGCGCCCCGAAGCACAGCAGCGCGACCTGCGCCGCGACGTAGGGCGGGATGCCCGGCAGGGTGTCCAGGTACTCACGCTGCTCGCGTTTGCCCTTGGTTTTGGCCGAATGCAGGCGCCAGTCGTGCTCACGCTCGAAGACCTCGTTCATCGACTCACGCATCCGGATCGCGCGTTCCTCGGCTTGCGGGTAGCGCACGCCGATCATCTCGACGATCTCGAAGTTGAGCGAGACACGCAGCTCGTTGAGGTCGACGACCTGCGACATGATCTTGTCGAACGCGCCCTCGGCCTGCTTGGTGGTGGCGTTCCAGGTGAGGAAACCCACGACGAGCTGGGTGATCGGCTCGAGCGGCGGCGGCTCTTCGCCCTTCCATGCCGAGCGTGCTTTCTTGAGGAGCGCGTTGAGCGCCTTGATGTTTTTGCTGTCCGTCTTAGCCAACGGGGTGGTCCTGTTACGAGGAGCTGGATTCGGGGTCGGCGTCGGCGAGGTCCGGGCCGGCGCTGGGGGTCGGGGAGTCTTCGGGGTCGGGGGCGGTGTCTTCGTCGCCGGTGCGTGCCATGGCCTGGTTGATCGCGTCGAAGACCTCGTCGGAGTCTTTCAGCGACGTGTCGAGGCGGAAGTCGAGGTGCGGGACGATACGGAAGGCGACGAGTTTCTTGAGCTCGCCGTGGATGTGCCGGTTCGCGGCGCGGAGGCCTGCGAGCGTACGCTTCTCGTACTGCTGGGGCATGACGGAGATCAAGACCTTCGCGGCCTTCATGTCCGGGCTGACATCGACCTGTGTGATCGACACCAGCCCGCGGATGCGCGGGTCGGAGATTTTGCGCTGGAGCACCTGGGCCAGGGCCTTGCGCATCGTGGACTCGACTTGTTCAACGCGGTGGGTCATGGGTGTTGATTGACGATTGACGATTTTAGGTTTTAGAAATCGGACGGTTGATCGCCGCTAAGGCGGGTGTGCTGCCAACCCATCTTCAACCTGAAATCTTCATTCAAAAATGGCTTAGTCCAGTTTCCTTTTCACTTCGGTGATCTTGTAGCAGATCAGTTCGTCGCCCTGCTTGATGTCCTCGAAGCCCGCGATGCGGATACCGCACTCGGTGCCGGCGCGGACTTCCTTGGCCTCGTCCTTGACGCGCCGGAGGGTTTCGAGTTCACGGCCTTCGGTGACAACAACGCCATCGCGGACCAGTCGCATCTTGTTGCCCTTGATGATCGAGCCGTCGGTGACCAAGCAGCCGGCGATGTTGCCGACCTTGCCGATCTTGAAGACTTCCTTGACCTCCGCGCGGCCGATCTCGGCTTCGGTGGTCTCGGGGGCGAGCATGCCTTCGAGCGACTGCTTGACCTGATCGATCAGGTCGTAGATCACGCGGTACAGCCGGACATCGACGTGGCGTTGCTCGGCGATGTCGCGGACGGCGGGCGTGATACTGACGTGGAAGCCGAGGATGACGGCGTCCGACGCGTCGGCGAGCAGGACGTCGCTCTCGGTGATGCCCCCCACCGCGCCGTGGATGACGCGGACGGCGACCTCGTCGTTGCCCAGCTCGCCCAGCGACTTGCGGAGCGTCTCGACCGAGCCCTGCACGTCGGTCTTGACGACCACGTTGAGGTGCTGGACCTTGCCGGCCTGGATGGTCGCGGCGAAGTTGTCGAGCGTGACCTTGGTCCGCGCGGCGAGTGCCTGCTGGCGTTCGTCGTCGCGGAAGTGCTTGGCGACGTCTTCGGCCTTCTTGAGGGTCTGGGTGATGTAGAACTTGTCGCCCGAGTCGGGCAGGTCGTCGATGCCAGAGATCTCGATCGGCGTCGCGGGGCCGGCGGAGTCGATGGACTTGTCGCGGTCGTTGGTGATGTCGCGCACGCGGCCGAACGCTCGGCCGATGGAGATGAAGTCGCCGACCTTGACCTGGCCGTCCTGGACCATGACCCGCGCGACCGAGCCGCGGCCGGTCTGCATCTCGGCCTCGATGACGGTGCCGCGTCCGGGCCCGCCGTAGTCCGCGGTAAGCTCGAGGACTTCGGCCTGGAGGTCGAGCGTTTCGAGCAGGTCGGTGACGCCTTCGCCGGTCTCGGCCGAGGTCTTGACGACTTCGGTCTCGCCGCCCCATGCGGTGGGGTTGAGCCCGTGCTCGGCGAGCTGGCCGTAGATCTCCTGCAGCTTGTTGTCGTTGAAGCTGGGCAGGTCGCACTTGTTGATCGCGACGACGACGGGGACGCCGGCGGCCTTGGCGTGGCTGATCGACTCGATGGTCTGGGGGATGACGCCGTCGTCCGCCGCGACGATGAGCACGACGATGTCGGTCATCTGCGCCCCGCGAGCACGCATGGAGGTAAACGCGGCGTGGCCCGGCGTGTCCTGGAACACGACGGTTTTTTCCTGGTTATCCGAGCCCTGGATCGTGACACGGTACGCGCCGACGTGCTGGGTGATGCCGCCGTCTTCGTGGTCGGCGACGTCGGCCTTGCGGATCCGGTCGAGTAGCGAGGTCTTGCCGTGGTCGACGTGGCCCAGGATCGTGACGATCGGCGGGCGAGGACGGACGTCGAGCGCCTCGCGGTCGGCAAACTCCTGCTCGACCTTCTGCGCGGCGGTTTCGTGTTCTTTGACTTCAAGCTCGATGTCAAAGTCGAGGCAGACTTCCATCGCGAGTTCGGTCTCGATCGCCGAGTTCACATTGGCCATGATCCCCTTCTTGAAGAGGAACTTGACGACCTCGGCCGACTTGATGCCGGTCGCGGAAGACAGGGCCTTGATGGTGATGGGTTCTTCGATCTCGACCTTGCCGCCGGTGACGAGGGCGGACTGCGCCGCCTGCCCGATGTGGCCGGTGCGGTTGAAGTTCTGCCGTCGTTTTTTGACGTAGCCCGAAGCGCCGCGGAGGCGTGCGTCCATCTCGTCGATGTCGGCCTTGGACATCTGCTGTGGGCCGGTGAGTAGCTGGTCGTTGCCGCGTGAGCGCCGGTTGGAGAGGGAACGTCGGCCGCCGCCTCGGCCGGGCTTGCCGCCGGGCTGGGCCTGTTCGGCGCCGCGTTTGACGCCGCCGCCGCGTGCGGGTCCGCGCGAGCGTGTGACGCCGTCGATTTCGCCCGAGGGCAGTCCGCCGCCGAGGTCGCCGCCGCTATTGCCGCCGCGCGGGGGACGCGGGCCGCGTGAGCGTGGGGGCGCAACGGGGTCGGGTTTTTCGATGCGGATGACCTTGGGGCCGCGCATGGTTGCCTTCTTGGGGGTCGCGAGCTGCTCACCGGCGGGCTTGACCACGTCGGGCCGATCGGGCACGTTGACCTGGCCCACGGGCTGGGGCGGGGCCGGGGGTGCTTCTGCGTCTTGCTTCGTGTCTGCCTCTGCGGCGGCTTGCGGTGCGGGTTGGGTTGCGGGCTGCGCCGGTGCTTCGGGTGCTGCTTCCTCGGCCGGGGTCGCCGACTCGGGCTGTGCCGGCGTCTGCGACACGGCCTGGGCGGGTTCCTGGTCCGGCTCGGCCTTCTTCTTGGCGGCCTTGCTCTTCTTCTTGGGCGCAGCGGGGGCGTCTTCGACGAGTGTCGCCGAGCCGGCGTCGCTTTGGGCCGAATCATCCGAAGCGCCGGCCGACTTTTTCTTCGCGGCGGGCTTCTTCTTCGCGGCCTTCTTGCGGACCTTCTTGACATCCACCTTCTCGGCCTGCTCCACCGCCGTGTCGTGGCTGTGGTCTTCATCGGGCGTCGCGAACCACTGGCGGATCGTTGCCGCCAGCCCGAGCTTCACCACGGACATGTGGTTGGTGATGTCGGGCACGCCCTCGGCGTCGCACTTCTCGACGATCACTTTGCTCTTGACGCCAAGCTCCTTGGCGAGGTTGTGGATGCGTAACGTTTTGGCCAAAACCAAACTCCTTGGGGCCTAAAGCCCGCTGCTGACTGGCCCGGGGCACATGCCCGGGCGCTCACGAATCAATCGCCCGCCCTTAGGCCGGCTTGTTGTCTTGCGGGTCGCCAACCACGCCCGCGTCAGAGTCCGTGTGCTCGGCCACAAACTCGCTGCCGTCTTCGTCATCCGACTGCTCCGCACGCTCGCCGGCATCGGCCGAGGCCGAGTCGTCCGCGTCGGCCTGGGCGACCTGATCCGCGGGCACGAGGTCTTCGCCCGGCTCGCCGTAGGCGCGGTGCTCTGCCTCGTCCGAGGCATCGTCGCCCTCGCCCGAGTCGGCCGCGTCGTCGGAGGACGCGCCGCCGCCGAGCAGGTCGTCGAGCGCACCGCCGCCCGCACCATCGCCCGCCGCGGCACCGCCCAGCAGGTCGTCGATCCCCTGCGCCGCAAGCTCCATCTGCTCGCGCTTGCGCTTCTCCTGCTCGGCCTTCTCCTTGGCCTGCTCCTCGGCAACGACCTTCGCCTTCGCGGAGACCACTTCGAGCAGCTGGTCCAGCGATTCCTCGTCCAGCTCCATCGTTTCCATCAGGAACTCCCGGCCGACCTCTTCGACGTCGAACACGCTGATCACCCCGAGCGCCGCCAGCTTGTCCGTCATCTCATCGGTGACGAACTCCAGCTCACGCAGCGTGGTTTCCATGATGTCCATCGACTTGGTGTACTCCTGGGGCGTGAGGATGTCGACGTCCCACATCGTCAGCCGCGCGGCCAGGCGGACGTTCTGTCCACGCTTGCCGATCGCCAGCGACAACTGGTCCTCATCGACCACCACCGTCGCCCGCCCAAGCTCAAAGCACAGCGAGATCTCGACGACCTCTGCGGGCTTGAGCGCGTTCTGGATCAGGATCTGGCTCGACTCGTTCCAACGCACGATGTCAATCTTCTCGCCGCCCATCTCGTCGACGATGTTCTTGATGCGCGAGCCACGCACGCCGACGCAAGCGCCGACCGCATCGACCTTCGAGTCGATCGACTGCACCGCGATCTTCGTGCGGTGGCCAGCCTCCCGCGCCATCGCCTTGATCTCGATGATGCGTTCGGCGACCTCGGGCACTTCCACCTCGAACAAACGGCGGATGAGTTCCGGTGACGCACGGCTAAGCACGATCTTCACCTGGTTGCCCGCGTCGCGCACGTCTAGGATCAGGCAGCGCACCCGCTCGCCCGGCTGGTGCTGTTCGCCGGGGATCTGCTCGCTGCGGGGCATAAAGCCCTCGGCCCGGCCGATCTGCACGACCAGAGAGCCGCCCTCGTAGCGCTGCGCGATGCCGGTGGTCAGCTCGCCGACGCGGTCGATGTATTCGTCGTAGATCGCGTTGCGTTCGTCTTCACGGAAGCGCTGGATCATGACCTGCTTGGCGGTCTGTGCGGGGATGCGGCCGAGCTCCTCAAGTTCGATGGGTTCCTCACCGCGCCACAGCCCGATCTTGCCGGTGAACCGGTCGATCTCACAGGTGAACTCTTCGGTGTCGACCGCGTTGAAGTGCTTGCGCGCGGCGGACTCCATCGCCTGCTCGAGGTCGACGATGAGGACTTCTTTCTCGACGTTGCGGTCACGGGAGATCGCGTCGAGCAGGCGTAGCATTTCGGTGCCGTTCATAATGATTCCTGGGTAGTGGCCGGTTGGGCCTGATATTTAGTTGCCGGGTTGTCGTGCGTCGGCTCGTGCCGGCGCGTCAGGTCGTGGGTCGGTGCGGGCGTCTGGCCCGTAGGGCTGCACAAAAAAACCACGAGTCGAAACTCGTGGCTTGAGGCGTGGCGGCCGACGACAGTCGGCCCAACCCAGGCGAAGGTGCCGGGGCTGCCAGACGGGATGCAGTCATCACCTAGCCCAAGGGCTTCACCTCCGTGGAGGCGTCAGCAGAGCCGGCGAGCTTGGCCTGGGGGAGGCCGGGGGCTCGACGCGTGGGCGTGTGCAGGGAAGCGCGAAGATGGTGGGTGGCCACCATCACAGCTCGCGGGCCTGCCGGTCTAGGGTGTGCTGAACATGCATACCGTCTGCCTCAAGCAGTTCCACCGCGCCCGATGCGCGGTTTGGGACCGTTCACTGTAGATAAAATCGAGGAAATGTCAAATTAGGGATGGTCGGGGGCGGCCTGCATCCGGCGGTCCAAGCCGGGAATCCGCTTTGCGATCGACCCGGTCAGGGTTAGCATGTAACCGAAACGCCCCACCGCTTCGATTCATCCGGGAGTCTAGTATGCCACAGCCCATCGCCCCTCTCCGCTGCTTGCTATTAGCCTTTCTGCTCGTCGCAATACCCATCACCCCTGTTCTGGCCAAAACAACTGACCTGGCCCCAGATAAGAACGCCGCCACGGCTCAGCCGCGGCTCGACCACTACGTCCTCGTCCCGGCATCGCCATATGTGCGCGACGATCCAGATACGGCATTGCCTCTTGACCCGACTATCATCCCTTTCAACAACTGGCAGTTCCGCGGACCCGATGGCGAGTGGCAACCCTGGCGCAGACGATCACGCCTGTATCAATCTCACGCAACTGGGCAGGAAGCGGTTGACGCCCCAGTCATGCCTGTACTTTCAATGTACTGGACTCTTCCCAAAACTCTACAACTTGATTACGCTGAGATCGGGCCGGCCACCCGTGCCAGCCAAACGTTTTTTTCCCACGGCGTCCGTAACTCCAGACACGTCACTGCAGACCATAGCTTTTACCAGTTGGGAATCAACATCGGCAATGTCTCGGACCTTCCAGACCAATTGGATTTACGAATACGGTTTTCCCATGGCGAATGGGAGACGATTGCCACGGCAGACCTTGATTCCGACTTCCCCGTCGGGGATGACCAAATGAGTATTCAGTACCTAGGCGCACCACGCCCGGACTTCCCGGCGATGGTGTTCGTCCGCGAACGGGCGAAAAACCTGGAAGATGATGTCATTTTCGACACACATTTTACGCTTGAAATACAGACGATTGGCGACTTTCGGGGATCAGATACTCACCATCGCCTCCAGGCCTACGACCGAAATAA
>JBITAC010000168.1:0-9359 GCA_044439905.1 Phycisphaerales bacterium JB063
GCCTTCCGGCGAAGCTGGAAATGGGGCGACGGTTCAGCCTGCGGCCGATAACAGACAGGAATGTCTGCCCCACGGTCACAGTTGCACTCAAAACAATCCCGACGCCTCGCCGTTTTCAGTGCTGCGCAGCTTCACCCCCAAATGCTCTGCGCCGGTGCGGGTGAGTTGTCGGCCTTTGCGGGTCCGGGCCAGGAAGCCGAGTTGCAATAGATACGGCTCGACGGCCTGCTCTAAGGTGCCCGCGTCGTCGCCCAGCGTTGCGGCCACGGCTTCTAAACCGACGGGGCCGCCCTCGTAAATCTCGGCGATACAGCGGAGGTACTTGCGGTCGAGCTCATCAAGCCCCAGCGCATCGACGCCTTCGAGTGTGAGGGCTTCGTCCACGATGGCCGAGGTCAGGCGGTTGTCGTGCTTCACCTGCGCGTAGTCGCGGACGCGACGCAGCAGGCGGTTGGCGATGCGCGGCGTGCCGCGTGATCGGCGGGCAATGGTGGCCAGGGCGTCGGGTCCCGCAGGTTCGCTGCGCGAGTCTGCGGGCATCGTTGTGACGTTCATTTCGAGCAGGCCGGCGCTTCGGTGGAGGATGCTTAGGAGGTCGGCTTCGCTATAGAACTCGAGGTTATGGTTGAGGCCGAATCGGCTGCGCATGGGGCCGGAGATCAGCCCCGCGCGGGTGGTTGCGCCGATCAGGGTGAAGGGCTGGACGGGGAGGGTGATGGTCTTGGCGTGCATCCCGCTGTCGATCTGTACATCGATCTTGAAGTCTTCCATCGCGGAGTAGAGGTACTCTTCGAGCGCGATGGGGAGGCGGTGGATCTCGTCGATGAACAGGACGTCGCGGGGCTGGAGCTTGGTGAGCAGGCCGACCAGGTCGCCGGGCTTGGTGAGCGCGGGGCCTGCGGTGACGGTGAGGTGGGTGCCCATCTCGTTGGCGATGATGTGGGCGAGGGTGGTCTTGCCCAGTCCCGGCGGGCCGTGGAGCAGGACGTGTTCCATGGGCTCGCCGCGTTGGCGTACGGCTTCGAGAGTGATGCCGAGTTTGTTGGTGAGCGCGGGTTGGCCGACGTACTCCTTGAGTGTCTGCGGGCGCAGCGCAAGGTTGAACTGCTCCTCGCGTGGGGAGGCGTTGTCGGCGGAGATGATGCGCTCGGTGGCCATGCGGGGATGCTACCACAGGCGCGACCGGCGGCGTGTGAGCCGGGCGGGTGTGCGTCGGCCGCTGGATGGGGGGCGGCGTTTTATCGCTCGGCGGCGACGAGGTCTTCGTAGGTTTCGCGTCGGCGGATGGTGTCGAACGTGTCGCCGTCGACCAGGACCTCGGGGGGGTTGGGCATGGAGTTGTAGTGGCTGGCCATGACCATGCCGTAAGCGCCGGCGCTGAAGACCGCGAGCAGGTCGCCGCGTTGGACAGGCGGGAGCGGGCGGTCCTTGGCGAGGTAGTCGCCGGTCTCGCAGATCGGTCCGACGACTTCGCAGACCTCGAGCCCGGGCATGTCCATGTCTTTGGCGCGCTGTTTGGGCACGAACGCGGCATCAACTTCGCAAGGCCAGATGAACTGCCAGGCCTCGTACAGCGTCGGGCGGATGAGGTGGTGCATCCCCGTGTCGCAGATGACGAATTGCTTAGCGCCGCCCTGCTTGAGGTACTGCACCTGGGTGAGCAGGATGCCGGCGTTGGCGGCGATGGTTCGGCCCGGCTCGAGGATGACGGTGCCCCCGCCGTCCTTGAACGATTGCAGCAGCGGGACGATCGCGTCGGCGTAGGACTGGTAGGCGGGCGAGGCGCCGGTCTCGTAGTCGGCCGCGAACCCGCCGCCGATGTCCAGCGCGGTGATGGCGATGCCTTCCTGCTTGAGCTCGTCGATCAGTTCCAGCGCCTTGCCGATCGCTTTGACGTACGGCTCGGGCGAGTAGATCGGGCTGCCGATATGCAGGTGCAGCGCGTCCAGCTGGAGGTGAGGGTTCTTGCCATACGTCTTGAAGAAGCGTCGGCCGCGCTCGATGTCCACGCCAAACTTCGTCTCCTTCTTGCCCGTCGTCGTCTTGGCGTGGGTCTTGTCGTCGGCGACATCGGGGTTGATGCGCAGGGCGCCGTGCGCGGTCTTGCCCATGCGCTCCGCGATCCGCGCGATGTTCTCAAACTCCTGCTCGGACTCGATGTTGAACCAGCCGATGCCCGTCTTGATCGCCAGCTCGATCTCCGCGTCGGTCTTGCCCACGCCGGCGTAGACGATCTTGCCCGGGTCGGCCCCGGCCTGCACGGCACGGAAGATCTCGCCGCCGCTGACGACGTCCATCCCGCTGCCCTCGTCGACCAGCAGCTTCACGATCGACAGGTTGCTGCATGACTTGATCGAGTAACACACCACCGGGTCGAGCGGCGCAAACGCATCGCGCAGCGCGCGGAAGTGCGAGAGGAATGTCGCCTTGGAGTAGATGTACGCGGGGGTCCCGGCGGAGGCGGCGATGTCGGCGACCGGCACGTCTTCGCAGAACAGTCGGCCGTCGCGGTAGGTGAAGTGGTCCATGATGAAGCGTCGTGCAGTGGGTGAGGTAGGGGGCGGAAACAGCAAGCCACACATCATAGCCAACCCGGCCTGCTTGCTTCAGTGGGCAGGCAAATCGCCCTACAATCCCCGCACGATGCACAAGGGATTCCCCCAGCCGGGCCGGCGCATCACCGTCGTCGGCAACTGCGGATCGGGCAAGACGACCCTTGCCCGCGCGATCGCGCACCGCCGGGGCGTGCCCTACATCTCGGTCGACCAGGCCCTCTGGGAGCCCGGCTGGGTGATGCGCGACGACGGCGAAGTCCAGCGCCGCCTCACCGAAGCCATGTCCGCCGACGCATGGGCCAGCGACGGCAACCTCGGCTCGCGGGCGCACTACGTCCTGCCGCTGATCGACACGGTCATCTGGCTTGACCTGCCCAAGCACCTGGTGATGCGTCGGCTGCTCGCGCGGACGATCCGCCGGGCGTGGACCCAGGAAGAACTCTTCTCGGGCAACCGCGAGGGCTGGCGGCACTCGTTTGCGAGTCGCGAGTCGATCCTGCCTTATGCGTGGAACGCCCACGCGGTGTATCGGCGGCAGTATCACGAGCTCTTTGCCGACCCGGAGCAGGCGCACCTGACCCGCATTCGGCTGACGACCCCGCTGCAGGTCGCGCGGCTGCTGCGGGATGTGGTTTGAGACGAAGCGGTCACGCGCCGCCCGAAGCCCGCGCTCGGCGAGCGGGGGGCTGACCCACATGGGCGGTGGGTATCGCGTGACCTACAATGCCTCAATGCCTACGACGTATCTCGACAATAACGCCACGACCCCGCTCGCGCCCGAGGTGATCGAGACGATCCGCCACGCGGCCGAGCAGCTTTATGCCAACCCGTCGAGCGTGCATCGGCCGGGCCAGGAGGTACGTCAAAAAATCGAGCTCGCCCGCCAGCAGGTCGCGCTGCTCATCGGGGCCGAGCCGCGCGAGATCACCTTCACCTCCGGCGGGACCGAGGCCAACAATCTCGCGCTGCGCGGCCTCATCGAGCCCGAGCTCTGGCACCGTGCGATGAACGGCGAGGCCGACGAAGCCACCGCGCCGGCCGTCGTGACCCTGCCGGTCGAGCACTCGGCCGTGCGCGACCCGGCGAAGTACCTCCAGCAGCACGGCGGCGTCACACGCATGTGCGAAGTCGACCACGACGGCAAGGTCGCGCCGCAATCGGTCGCCACGATCCTCGATGAACTGACCCAGGGCGACAGCGCGACGCGGACGATCATCGTGTCGGTGCAGTGGGCGAATAACGAGACGGGCGTCCTGCAGCCGGTGGTCGAGATCGGTCAGGTGATCGCCGCGAAACGCGAGGCGCTGCGTGCGTTGGGCGTCGCTCGGCCGCGCCTCTACTTCCATATCGATGCGACCCAGGCCGTGGGCAAAGTCCCCGTCGATGTCCATGAAAGCCAGGCCGACCTGCTCACCTACTCCGCGCACAAGCTGCACGGGCCCAAGGGCAGCGGCGCGCTCTACGTCCGTCGACTCGTCAAGCTCAGCCCGCTCCAGCTCGGCGGGTCGCAGGAGCGCGAGCGGCGGGGCGGCACGGAGAACACGCTGGGCATCCTTGCGCTGGGCAAGGCGGCCGAGCTCGCGATCGCGCACCTGGCCGATGATGAAGGATGCGACGCCATCCGCCGACGCCGTGACCGGTTTGAGCAGGCCATCTGTGAGCGCATCCCGCAGGCGGTCGTGAACTCGGCAGGTGTCGAACGCCTCGCGAACACATCGAGCATCGCGTTCCCGGGGGTCGAGGCGGAGGCCATCCTGCTGGGCCTGAGTGAACGCGGCGTCTGCGCCAGCGCCGGCGCGGCGTGCAGCAGCGGCTCGCTCGAACCCTCCAGCGTGTTGATGGCCATGCACATGGACGAGCCCACCGCGCACGGCACCGTCCGCTTCTCCCTCTCCCGCTACACCACCGACGCCGACATCGATCACGCACTCGAGGTTGTGCCGGCGGTGGTTGAGCGTTTGATGAAGGTGCTGCCGACGGGGTAAAAGAGCGAACCGCCAAGGTGCCAAGATCGCGAAGGAAGGCAGCAATGCGACCAATCGGTTTACATGAGCTTCTGCTTCTGAATCATTTGTTGGGACTCGCTGGTATTCAGTGCGACACCGAAGAACTTTTAGTTGAGGAAATGGGGGATGGTGGGATGGGGAGTCTGCGGCTTCATCCAGACCAAGGGAATCGCCAGTTTGGTAAAGAGGTCGGGAATTGTGAGTTTCTAGATATTGACGGCGTTGTTGTGAGTGCGGCTCTTTACTTGGATCAGCATGGTGAGTTGTTCGAGCTGGATGTTTGGAAAACAAATTTTTCGCCCTTACAGAAGTGGCCAACCACTCAAGACCTTGTTGAAGGGTAATAGGTCTCCTCTGCCTTCCTTGGCGCTTTGGCGCCTTGGCGGTTCACTTCTCCCCATCTGCTTTGTGTCCTCTGTACCTCCGTGGTCCAACGCCCCCACTTCCGCTACCCTACGCCCATGCAGCTCATGACCTGGCAACTTGCCCGGCTTGGTAGCCGGTTCGGCCTGCTGTTTGAACCCTACAAGCAGCGCGTTATGCACGGCGCGATGGGCCGGTTCCTCGACCGACCCCTCGACCTGTGCGTCGGCATGGTCGAGCCCGACGGTGCCGAGCGCGTCCTGCCGTTTACCACGCACGGCCGACCGCTGGTGAACTGCGAGCAGTTCGAGCGATTCAACTCGATCACCTTCCGCGCGTACTCCGAGGTGCTCGGCGTGCGCTTCGAGCTGAACTTGCACGCCCCGTTCTACCCGCAGGACGAGAAGCTGTGCACGATGCCGGTGTTTTACCTGGAGTGTCGGGTGCATCACATGGTGCATGCGCGCTGGCGTAAGCAGCAGCAGGAGCGCGAGGCCGACGAGGTGAAGCTGTTCCTTCGGCTGAGCCGGCCCGACACCCGGGTCGTCGCGGGCGAGGGGCGGATCGACCTGAGCTACGACAACCACCTGACGTTTAACCCGGACCGCGGCAGCCCGTTCCCGGAGAAGAACCTGCCGCCCAAGGACGGGCCCAGCGTCGCGGTGCGTGAGCGGATCGTCTCGCTGACGCCGGGCGCGACGCCGACCGCCCAGGGCGACGGGATCGAGATCACCATGCCGGTGACGATGCCGGACTCGGGCGAGAAGTGGCGGCTGATCTGGTGTGCCCACGTGGCCGACCCGGTGATGCAGGTGGGGCGGGGCGTGGTCAACGAGCAGGGCGGCGGGCGGTCGTTCGACGCGACCTTCCGCTATGCCGACCACTGGCCCGATCTCGAGGCGCTTGTCGATGACGCGGTCAAGACCCGCGACGACCACCTCGCCCACTCCCGCCGAACCGAGAAGCTCATCGAGCAGGCGCCGTTGCTGCTGCCCCAGGCCCACCTGCTCAACCAGTCCTGGCAGTCCTACCTCGCCAACACCTGGTGGATGAGCCACGAGTGCCCGGGTGTCGCCGAGGAAAAATCACCGCCCGGCACACGCGCCCACTGGTTCTCCGTCACCGAGGGCTCACGCCTCTACCACTCCACGCTCAACGCCGAGTGCAACAGCGCGATGTTCTACCTCGCGCTCTGGCCCGACCTGCTCAAGATGCAGCTCAACCAGTGGATCGAACGCTGCGGCAAACACGATGAATCCGGCGGAAGCATCATCGTCCACGACCTCGGGCTCGGACTCGACGCCCGGCACGCCACCTACAAACACCCCTCGCCCGCCGAGCAGAACTCCGACTTCCTCGCGCTGCTCCAGGCCTACTGCCACTGGACCGGCGACACCGCCTTTGTCCGCAAGCACTACCCGACCCTCACCGGGCTCGCCAGGTACCTCGACTGGACCGACCGCGACCACTCGGGCTTCCCGTCCGTGGGCCACACCTCGACCCACAGCTCGCGCTACACCCCGGGCTTCCGCGCTTCGCCCAAGCAGACGTACATCGCCATCAAGCGGGTGGTGGGGATGCGGGCCGCGGCCGACCTGCTCAAGCACGCCGACAACCCCGACGTCGCCCCCGACGCGAAGCACTTCGACGAGCGTGCCGACGACGCCGCCAACCGCGTCGCACGCGACGCGTGGGTGGGCGACCACCTGGCGGTGTGTGTCGACCCCGCGCTGGAGGGCGAGGGGGCCGCGAGCGTGCGCGAGATCTACTGCATCTACAACAGCAACGGCGAGCTGCTGCCCTTCATGGCCGGCGTGCCGACCGCGATGCCGCGCGACCTGATCCAGGTCGATATCTACGCCGCGCAGCGCGAGACCAAGCGCCGCTACGGCAACTGCAACACCACCGTCGAGACCGACCACCTGCGGATCAGCCAGAACCTCTGGCGCGACATGCTCGCGCGCTACCTACAGCTTCAGGGCCCGCCCTCCGCGTCGCACTACTGGGATATGCAGGTGATGGCCAACACGCACGAGCAGTCCAAGGGTTTTGTCGACGCCTACATTACCGACAACCTCGCGCACTACCCGCGCGGCGTCACAACGCTGGGCTACTTCCTCGCGACCCCGCAGCTCATCGTCGACAAGCTCGCGCCCGGGTCCGGCGGGACGTACATCACGATCGACCCCGACCGCAAGATCCCCGCCCGCTGGCCGCTGCTACCCCTGGCGGACTGGAAGGCGGGCAAGGTCCCCATCGCGGTCGTCGACGCCCAGGGCCGGGTGACCATCGAGTCCATGATCGACCCGATCATCATCCACGGCCAACAAGAGGTCGCGGAGGACGGGTTGATTGGGTGAGGTTTGTGGGTGGGATGGGGAGGGGAGCTAACGCCAAGTCGCCAAGGGGGGACGAGAGCGCCAAGGAAGACATCGGCCAACATCACATCATTGCCAGGCACTACATGTCAAACATTGATCCCGATTCGAAGCAGTATCTGTGGTCTTCATATCGTGAGATGTTGCTAGAGCACATTTTCATTGGCGAGATTTTAAAGAACGCTTGGTTGCAGCACAAACATATTGAGGTGCTACGGCCCCAAACAGATGACGCGGGGTATGACGTTGTATTGGGTTGCGAGGGTATCTATCGACACGTACAACTGAAGACTAAGGGCATTTCGGCTAAAGCCTGTTCGATAAACTTGAATCAATCGCTGAGTACTCCGGATAAAAGTGGATGCGTGATTTGGATCGTCTTTAATCCCGAAACGATCGAGCTTGGCCCTTTTTTGTGGTTCGGGGGAAGTCCCGGCGACCCGCTGCCAGACATTAGTTTGCTACCGGTTGCCAAACACACGAAAGGTGACAGCGAGGGAGTTAAGAGAGAGCGGCCGAACATCAGGCGTGTGTCGCAGACACTGTTTGAATCTCTGCCGACGATCGATCTTGTCATGTCACGTCTATTTGGTCTTTCTATGTAGTTTTTTAGACTGCCTTCCTTGGCGCTCTTGGCTCCCCTTGGCGACTTGGCGTTAGAAACAACCCACCAACCGCCTCACTCATCAATCCCCAAATCACTCTTCGTAAACAGCGCATCGAACGCGAACCCGGCGGCTTCGATGTTTTCTCGCGCGCCTTCTTCGCGGTCGATGGTGGCGATGATGGTGGGGATGTTGACTTTGAACTCGTCGCGGAGCATGGTGCCGGCCTCGAGGACCTGGCCGCCGGTGGTGGCGATGTCTTCGAGGAGGACGATGGTCTCGCCGGGGTGGATCGCGCCTTCGAGCTGCTTGGCGGTGCCGTAGCCCTTCTTCTGGTTTCGGATGAGGATGGCGGGTTTGCCGGTGGCGATGGCCGCGGCGCTGACCAGGGGGATGCCGCCCAGTTCGGTGCCGGCGAGTCGGTCGATGCGGTCGAGTCCGCCGGGCAGGTCGGTCAGGCGCTGGGCGAAGAGTTTGCCCAGCGCTTCGAGGATGTCGGGCTGGGTGGTGAACAGGTATTTGTCGAGGTAGTACTTGCTTTTGCGTCCCGAGCGGAGGGTGAACTCGCCCCGGAGCAGGGCGGCGTCGGCAATACGTTGGATGAGTTGTTCGCGTGTCATGGCGGCGAGTATACGCCGTTTAGCGGGTGACGCGCAGCGTCCAGCGTGGTGCGACTTGCGTCCGGTATACGACGCCGGACGCTGCGCGTCGCCCGCTAAACCGGTAGGGATTACACTGCGCGGATGGCCCGCGACCTGACAGACAAAGTGATCCTGATCACCGGCGGGAGCAGCGGGATCGGCGCGGCGACGGCGCTGGCCTGCGCTGAGGCGGGGATGCACGTGTCGCTGGTCGCACGTCGGGCGGACAAGCTGCAGACAGTGGCGAAGCAGGTGTCGTCGATGGGGGGCAAGGCACAGTTTTTTACCGCGAACGTCGGGCGGCAGGCGGATATGAAGGCGGCGGTCGAGGCGTGCTGGAAGACGTTTGGCCGGCTCGACGCGGTGTTCGCGAACGCGGGGTACGGGCTGTTCGAAGAGGTGCTGCAGACACGCGATGACCAGGCCCGCGCGATGTTTGATACGAACTACTTCGGCACGGTGTACACGGCCCAGGCGGCGCTGCCCAGACTCAACGAGACGATCAGCGGGCTTCGGCATCTACTGATCTGCAGCAGCGCGGCCAGCGAGATCGGCGTGCCGATGCTGGGGGTGTACTCGGCGACCAAGGCGGCGCAGGATTCGGTCGCGGGCGCGATGCGTGCGGAGCTGCACGGCCGAGACATCCACGTCACGAGTGTGCACCCGATCGGGACCAGGACGCCGTTCATGGAGGTCGCGGGCGGCGGGGGGCACGACAATACGCCGGCGATGATGCAGCAGTCGGCGGAGCATGTGGCGAAGTGTGTGGTGCGGGCGCTGAGGCGTCCCAGGCCCGAGGTGTGGCCCAGCC
>JBITAC010000169.1:0-7267 GCA_044439905.1 Phycisphaerales bacterium JB063
CGGAGGTTGCCGTCGGCCTCGGTCATCGTGAACAAGACCGGGAACCCCACGGGCTCGTGCTCAAGAAACGTCTGACCGTCTCCACAACTCCACCAGTCGCAGTGGAACGCGCCCGCCGCCCGGTTCACCCCGACGCGAAGGTCAAACTTCGCGTCGGGGTTGAACGTCTGGCGGAGAGACGGACCTGCGCTGAGCAGAGCGATCTTCACGGGTCACGCTCCGGTGGGGGCGAACACGACATTGACCGTGGTGGCGGAAGTGCCGGCGATCTCGGTCGCTCGGCCCAAGTAGTCGTTCCCCGTGGCGTTGGGGGTGGCTGCGCCGGTGCTCGCGTCTTTGTAGACAATCGCGCCGACGGTGAACGCTTCGCCTGTGCCAGTGTTCTTGGGGATCGTGGCCTGGTGCCCGACTTCAACGGCACCTTCCTCACCGGCGGAAACGTCGGCGATACCTTCGCCCACCCAGCCGGTGTTGCCGGCCAGAATGGTGACGAGGTCGCCAGACGACCAGCCCCCGGTCGGGGCGGTCAACGTGATCTTGCGGCCGCTGGGGCCTTTGCGGGGGTTTGCGGACATGGGTCAGTTTCCTTTAGTGGTGGATGTCTTCTTGGCCTTCCTCCCCCGCCCCGACCCGTCCGGCTTTTCAGCCGGGGGGTCGGTTTGGGAGGAGATTGCTTCAACGCGGCCGTCGGCCACGCGGGGGATGATGTGGCTGATGTTCACGCCGCTTGGGCCTTCAAGCCCATCGGCGGGCTCGAACTCGCCCTTGTCAATGTCGCCCGTCCCCAGAACCACGCCCTTATCGAAGGCGTGGCACTGGATCGCGAGCGGTCGGGTTGTCTGGTACGTCTTCATGCGATCAATCTCCTAGTGGATGGGTCAGGAACCGGACGAGCGGACCATGCCGCGATAGTCGATGGCCTTCGCCGCCATCGAGTGTCGGATTTTCATCTTGCGGCAGTCGGAATCGAACTCGTCCTCTTCCTCCACAACCGGGGTTTCCTCGCCTTCGAGGAAAGCCACCTCGACGGTGTCGATCTCGTTGGGGTCGGCGAGCAAGTACCACTGCGCGGTCGAGTCGGTATCGAGCCGGGCCGACGGGATAACCTGCAAGGTGTTGGCGAACGGGTTGGGGGTCGCGTTTGCCAACGCCGGGTCAACCGTCGAGCTAACAAGCTGCTGCGCCGTGGTGGCGATCGTTTCAGGGACCAGCAGGTATCGCGGCGTCAGTTCCAGCGGGTCATCCGAGCCGAGCGCGGTCTGCTTGCGGAGCAGGGCACGAGCGGCACCAAGCGACGTGACGCTGAGCGTGCCGGTGGCCAGGTTGCTGTGCCCACTGGAGAACAGGTTGAGGGTGTCGGCCAGTGCCGCGTTAGCGGTCAGGATGCCGATCGCCAACTTCTCGACCGCGCGGGCGGCGGAGTTGGCGAGGATCTGCGGCTGACGGCTGAACGCGTCCAGATCGTCATTGATGAGCGATTCCCAAGTGAACTTCAGGCCCAGCCCCTTCTTCGTCAGGGCGTAGGTTTCCTGCCCTTCCGTCAGGGTCGTGTAGGTGTATTCATCACCTTCAGGGATGGTCACCAGGTCCGACGCCTCGGAAAGCTGAATCTTCTTGATGGTCTTGAAGTCCGGGGCGGTCGTCGAGCGGCACCACTGCTTCCAGGTGTGCGGCGCGAGGGCGTACATGGCCCGAAGCTGCTTGCCCATGACATCCGCGAGGATGTAGGGGAAGTCGCCGGTAGAGTGGGCGAGGTAGACGCCGGGCATGGCGGCTTGGAGCTTGGCCCGGCTCATGAGCAGGGTGGCGAGCTGTGCCCGGCCCATGCTGTCGGCGTCGCGGTAGCCAAGGGCGGTCAAGTATCGACGGCCCATCTCGACGACGGTGTGGCCCCGAAACTCGTTGACCCGCTCATGGGGCTTGCGGGCTTCGGGCCGGCGGTTGGCACCGAGAATGACGCCGCCGGCCTCGTCGGTCTTGACGAAGTTTTGGACGCCGGCGCGGAGTAGGATGGCGTCGCGGATGGCAGGGGCCAGCGAGTCCCGGCCGTCCCGGCCGAGGGTGATGGTGCTGGTAGAAGTCGGCATATCGTTCGGCTCACGCTTGAGGGTGTTGATTGCGGCCAGCGCGATCTCGCCAACTTCGGCGTCGCTGTCCAGTTGTTTTTCGATCCACTTCTCGTCCTTGCCCGCCTTGAGCGCGATGCCGCGAATCTGTTTCATGCGCTCGCGTTCGGCCTTGAGAGCGAGAGCGACCGCGCCCTTCACGTCCTTGACTTCCTCGTTGGCGGCGGGCTTCTTCTTCGCGGTCGACGCGGCGACGGGCTTCTCTTCCTCTTCTTCGCTGGCGGCGACGGCGGGCTTTTCCTCTTCGGTCTCAAGGGAGGCGGATTCGGCCGGGGCCAGTGCAGCAAACGCGGCGGCGTCGGCCTCGCCGAGCCCGGCAATAAACGCGGCGACGGTCGCCTCGTCTGCGCCTTCGGGCAGGCCCTTTTCAGTCAAGAATGCAATCTGTTCGGGGGTCAACATTGGATTTGCTCCGTTTGTGGTTGCCGCCGACAACATGCCGGTCGGGTTGGCTGCTGGTTCACCGACCCAATCGACCGCGTCGATCTGGGCAAGGCGAAGCACGATGCCGGTGGGCGCGGTCTCATCACGTTCGAGCCGCGCGGTATTACTCACGATGGAAAGCCCGCACGACGCGGGGTCGGTCTCGGCAATGCTGAACAGCACCGCCGCTGAATCTGAGCCGGGGTTGTGGAAGTACATGTCAGCGCGGACGCTGAGCCCTTCCACGCGGGCGTTGCGGATGTAGCCCACGCGACGGGTGATGTCGTCCTCGCCCGACACCTCGGGGTGCGTCATGCGGGACTTGACGCCGACCTCGCTGGCGTTGATGGCGTCCGCCACCTGTTGCAGCGAGACCGCGTCCACGTCGAACGGGTCGAGCCCGTTGCCGCTGGGCTTGGTCTTGCCGACGGTGATCACCGCGACGTTCAGGATCGCGCCCGCCTCGCGGTCCACGCGGACAAGCTGGCCGACGGATGTTCGGAGGGTGACCCTACGCGGCATCGGCGACCTCCCCGACACGGTCGTTTTTGATGTCAACAGAGGGCGATGTCGGCCCGTCCGGCGATGGGTTTTCTCGTTTGTCGGGTTGCAGGTTGGCCAGCGTTTCGCGCGTGCCGTCCTTCGCCATCTGCTCGTCGAGTTTTTCGACCGTGGTTCCGAGCAGGTTGGCTTCGATGGTCCGGGTGGTGAGGCCCAGCCGCATCATGCGTTCGACACCCTTGCCCTGCTGTTCGGGGTCCACCCATTCCCAGCCCTGGCCTTGCCAGTCGATACGCTCGGGTGTGTCGTCGAGGAAGTACGCGCCGGACTGGCCGATATTCCGTCCGTTCCACGCGAACACGAAATCATCCATGACCGGCGAGCAAAGCTGCGTGATGGTCCGCTGCTGCATCGGAGCAAACTCGCGGCGGTCCTCGATGGCCCCCTGCCGCTTGCTGCTGAATGAGCCGCCGTCGAAGTTCCGCATCACCTGATCGCCTGACAGGCCCACGCCAGCCGCGATCTGCATGACTTGCATCCGCACGAACGGGTCGTAGGTGTTGCCGGGCCGAGACGGAATGAACGGCGTGATGTCCTCGGCGTCGTCAACATAGGCCACGTTGAGCCCGTCAAGCTGTAGGGGATCATTGCCGTCGTCACCGCCCTTGATGAGCAGGCCGATGCTGGCCTCGGCGCGAGCCACGCGAAGCTGCGCCGCGTCGTACTCGGCGAGGTCGCGGAGCTTCCGCAGGACGGGGGCCAACCGGCTAATGCCGTGCGTCTGCCGCACCCGGTCAGGGTCGTACATATGGCAGACCATCGACGCCGGCACGCGGAACGATTCGAGCGTCAACGGGGCAGGCCGTGCAAGGCCCCGGATGTCGTTGGGGTGGTGGCGGTAGAACCAGTAGCCCACGGCCTTGCCGTTGCTGTCCACCTCGATGCCGTGGCGGATTTCGTTGCCGGTGTCCTGATTGACCAGCTTGTATTGGTCGAGCTGTTCAAACTCGAAGCATTGCAGCTTCAGTTCCCCCCCAATAATCCAGCGAACGACAAAACACTCGCCAACCGTGACTTCCTCGTCGGATGCCCACTGCTGGATCATCGCGAAGGTCCGCTTCCCCTCGATATCGCACCGCTCGGGGTCGTTTGCCCATCCATTCCAATCGCGGCGGTACGGCTTGTCGTCGATGGCGGGCGTGATACCCGTACCGATGCGGTTGCGGCGAAAACTGCGGACGATCGAGCGAGCCCAGGCGTCGTTGTAGACCTGCAACCGCGCCCGGGCGTTCGTGCGGGCCATGTCCGGGATGATGGCGCTGTCGGCCGACGTTGACGTGGTGGGCCAGTCGTTCGTGAGGCGGTTGACCTCGGCCGCACGGTGAACGGCGAGCATCTTGCGACGGGCCTTGATTGTGTCGCGGCCAAGCCGAACCTTCTCCTGCCTGGCCTTGATCTCGGACAGTTCCAGCCGGGCGCGCTCCTTGCGGACCTTCGCCTCGGCCTCGGCGGCAAGCTGTTCCTGGGTGCGTCGAGTCATGACGACACCCCCACGAACTTGATGCCACCGAATCGGGTGCCGCGTTCAAGCCGTCGAAGCTCGTTGAGCGTGTCCTGCTCCATCTTGCGAAGCTCAGACAGGCCAAGCGACGCGAGAGACTGGACCTCTGTTGAATAGCTCGCCGCATTCCGGGACAAAGTCGCAGCGATCGCCGACTCAATCAGAGTGAGACGCGCCGTAAGCGTAGCTTGTCGTGCGGAATTGGTCGCCATATAAGCGATATACGCTTATTCGGCGTTTTGATAACGCCTGTGTTTCCAGCGTTTGGAACAATCGGTGAAAGTCGATAAGGTTTCTCGCCGGATGTTCTATACATTGGAACGCCGCCGCGCCTTCCTCGCCAGATTCCCCTTGATGTGAACCACGGGGAAGTTTTCGCCGCAGTGCCGACACTTGCGGTACTGTCTCGCCGCCCGACAAGATCGGCCCTCGTACTGAACGACCATGCCCTTCGACCGACACACCGCCGAATCCTGCTCGCCACAAGCCGGGCAGGTCGGGGCTACCGTAATTTGTGCATCCTTGCTCATGCCGCCCAGTCTCCTGTTACGCGACGCCGGCCTTTCTTCCGGCCCCGCTTCTGTGTGATGTGCCCAAGCTCGCAGCCAAGGCGAGAGGCCGCGATGTAGCACAGTGAGGTTGTATCTAGCAGGTCGTTGTCCCGGTTCGGGATCAGCTTCCACTCGTTCACCGTTCGCCCCCGCCCCTCCACTTCTACCGGGTACTCGCTCGCGCCGATGTGGTCGGCGTACATACGGTGATCGTTCGCCGATCCCTTGAACAGCACCACAGAGCCCGGGTCGCCGACCGGAACGCGGAACCGCGACCATGCAAACGATTTCCAGTAGTTTGGGTTGTGAACGACGTGGCGAACCCCCGCTCGTGCCGATCGCGTCCACCGCCAGTGCAGCCCAAGCGTTTCGCCTGGCCGTCGCTCGTACTCCTCGAACGGTTTAGAGCTGGCTCCAATCGCCATGCCCTTGGCCGGAGCGATCCGCGACCCGTGTGGCTGGCGTCGGACGAACTCGTAAATCTCTGGCGTCTGGAAACCCTCGTCTACCAGCAGCAGGTCAATCGGCATCGACCCGCCCGACTCCTGCCGCCACTTCCGGCCCATCAGGTCATTGGTGAGCGATTCCAACGAGGCGCGAATCTGCGCCTCCAAGCCGTGCCCCGGCCACGCATCCGACATTGTGTGCTTCGCGTCCGCCTTGGTGTAGTATCGACGCCCCTGATCCGGCCACGCTCCGTAATCGACCACGCACGCGGTAAAGTCGTCGGCAAACGCCATAACCGTGTACCACAGCATGTTCCCTTGCACGTCGATGCCCGCCGTCAAGCGAGTTGCCCACGCTGGCGCCAGGCGGCGCTCGGGGCCGTTCAGTCTTTGCAACACGTCATCGGGCCTTACCACCTCGCCCGACATCTTGATTCGCCCCACCGGCTCGTTCTGGCACTCGGCCGCAAACACGTCGGGCCCGTCGTCGATGAGCATGTTGTACGCGTGCTGGATCGCCGACAACTCCGCTTCTTCGTCGTAGCAATGCTCCCAACTCACCTCGCAACCGGCGTCCATCTCGACCCGATGCTCGTCGTAAAAATGCGTCGCCTCGCGGATGGCCCGTTGCCGGTCGTCGGGGTTGCTCCGATCCCACCCGTGCCGAATCTCGGCATATCGACCCATCCACAGATCCTCGTGCTTGTCTGCCCAGGACCGAACCATCGGCACGCGCTCACCGTCCCACTGTGGAGACTTCACCGGGTCGAGCAACTGGTGCACGAGGTCGTCGGGCTCAATCACGGTTGCCGCCATGTAGACCGACATCTGCCCCGAGTGACCCGCCGACTTGAGGATCGTTCGCTGGAGCTTGCTCATTCGCTTCTGGACCTGCCCCGGCGCAGCGGCAGTGCCGTCTGTCTGCGGGTCGTCGATAAAGACGAACTCGGGGCGGACCTGCCGACCGTCCGGCATTTTGTGCTTCATGCCCCGGTTGTAAGATTCGATCGACGTAGGGCGAATGCAGACGCCAGACGAGTCGGCTCCGGGGATAGTTGGGAGCACAACCTGTGTTGCCGAGAACTCTACACGCGTCAACTTCCCGTTGATGGTCTGCGATGCCGCCCGTTGACTTTTCCCCTCCAAGCATTGAATCGGATGGCACGCTTCGGGGAAATCTTCCGCCAATAGTTCATTACCTTCCAACTCAATCTTGATCGAATCCAAGTTGCCGTTGGCCGCATCTTTGTCACATCCGACCATTGGAATGAACTCGCGGTGGCCGTACAGCGCCGCCCACAGGCAAGCGTTTTCCCCGATCGTCGTCTTAGCAAAGCCACGATACACCGCGCGGATCATCCAGCCGCCAAACAGGATGCACCGCTGCAAGCTGCCGATCATCCGCTTGTGATCGTCGCTGAATGGCTTTAGCCCGGTGGACTGCGGGAAGTACGTCGTCAAGAATAAATGCAGGTCGTGTCGGCACGCCTCTTTACGCTCGGGGTTCACGACCTCGGGCAATGGCCCAATCTCCGCCTTGGCCGAAAAACTCTCGCGAGACCGCCTCGCCGCGTTGGCGCGGTTACGGTCTGCGTAGTCTCCAGCCGACTCGGCCATGCGCCCCAATCTCCAAGGGGGAAGGAAGTTATGGAAGTCGAT
>JBITAC010000170.1:0-24447 GCA_044439905.1 Phycisphaerales bacterium JB063
GTTATGTTGAAAAAACTTGTTCTATTTTTAATCTTTCAATGTCGATTGCTGCAGTTGAGTCTGTTCGAATGCATAGTGAAGAACACAGGTTGCGGCCAATTGTAGAACAAGTTCTGTCTGTCAAATCGGAAAAAGAAACCGTCTTTACACCAAGGTTATTGTTGGAAATCAACGCCATTAGAGGCGAGAGATTAAGTGAGATCGAGAAGATTGTCAGAGATGTGCAGAATACGGCGAACGCTTTAGAGCGAGCGGCTGGGTTGGGGCACAGACTTAAGAGCGTTAATATTCATGCGATTGTATCATTTTTACTTCTGGCAGGCACAGTAGTCTTGGCAGGGGGCGTCATCAGAGCATCGTGATAACGGTCACACACAGTCACACAATAAAAGACTGAACTATAGAATCAGTGTGGTCTGTAGCACGCTTATGTTCAGCTGTACATAGCTGCCTAATGTGCACTTGCATAAAATTTTGTAGATCAGCCTTATTCGCCCATCACCATCAACCCCTCAATCGGCGTCAAATCCAGCTTCCGAAACTCGACCTCGACGCCCTCGGCCTGGAGCGCGATGTGGCCCTCGGTGGCGGTCATGTCGTAGCCGTCGTTGACCAGGTCGCCGTTGACCCAGACGCGGACGTTGTCCTCGAAACACTCGATGGTCATGGCGTTCCACTGGCCGACGGGGTTCTCGCTGTCGTCGGTGAGGTTGAGGATGCGGCGGTTGCCGTCTTCCTGGCCGGTCCAGGTGTCGGGGGTGCCGCCGCGTCGGCTGGCCATGTCGGGGACCTTGATGTTCTCGATGATGCACCAGAAGTCGCCGGCGTGGCCTGAGTTCATCTGCACCTCGACGGAGGCCGGGAACATGCCGTAGAGCGCACGCGGGGTCGAGGCGTGGACGAGGACGCCGCAGTTGCCCGGGTCATTGACAAAGCGGTACTCGACTTCGAGGCGGTAGTTGCGGTGGATGGCGTCGGTGATCAGGTGCCCGCCGGGGCTGCCCAGCGAGACGACCATGCCGTCACGGACGATGAAGCTCGGGTCGATGTCGGGGTTGTCGTCCGCGGCGGGGACGTCGCTGTGCCAGCCGGCGAGGTCGGTGCCGTTGAACAGTGAGGTGGTTTGGGGGCCCGAGTGGCAGCCGGCGAGCACGAGCAGGGCGAGGACGAGTGTGAAGAAACGGAGGGGGGTGGGCATGCGTTGGCTCGTCGGTGGGGTTGTGTTGCGATTGTCAGAGCACGAAGCGTCAGCGAGTGACAACGATATCGGGATATCGCATCACTCGCTGAGGCTTCGTGCTCTGATAAAAAAAAGCACGGGTGCGGCTGCACCCGTGCTTTGGCGAGGACGTTGATAGAGGTGGCCGTGTAACCGGGCTATAGCCCGATGCACACCGACTTGGTTTCGAGGTAGTTCTCGATCGCGGCGTAGCCCATCTCTCGGCCCCAGCCGGACTGCTTATAGCCGCCAAAGGGCAGGGCGGCGTCGAAGATGTTGTAGCAGTTGACCCACACCGACCCGGCGCGGATGGACTTGGCGAGTTTGTGGGCTTTGCTGATGTCCTTGGTCCACACGCCTGCGGCCAGGCCGTAGTCCGTGTCGTTGGCGCGGTCGGCGATCTCGCGGTCGTCCTTGAAGGGCAGGGCGGTGACGACGGGGCCGAAGATCTCTTCCTTGACAACCTTCATCTCGTCGTTGACGTTCGCGATGACGGTGGGCTGGACGAAGTAGCCCGGGCGGTCGATGAGGGCCCCGCCGACGGCGACGTTCGCGCCGCAGGCCTTGCCCTCGTCGAGGTAGTGCTTCACGCGGTCGTGCTGTTCTTTGCTGACGAGCGGGCCCATCTCGGTGCTTTCGTCGAAGCCGTCGCCGACCTTCATGTTTTTGGCGATCTCGCCGACGCCGGCGAGGACGTCGTCGAACGCATCTTCTTCGATGAACAGGCGTGAACCGGCGGAGCAGACCTGGCCTTGGTTGAAGAAGATCGCCGAGGCGGCGCCGGCGATGGCGGCGTCCATGTCCGCGTCCTTGTAGACGACGTTGGGGCTCTTGCCGCCCAACTCGAGCGTGACCTTCTTGAGGTTGCCCGCGGCGGCTTTGATGATGAGCTTGCCGACCTCGGTCGAGCCGGTGAACGCGACCTTGTCGACGCCGTCGTGCGCCGCGATCGCTGCGCCGGCGGTCTCGCCCATGCCGGTGACGATGTTGACCACGCCGTCGGGCAGCCCTGCCTCCTGGAGCAGTTCGCCCAGCCGCAACGCCGAGAGCGGGGTCTGCTCAGCGGGCTTGAGGACGACGCAGCACCCGGCCGCGAGCGCGGGGCCCAGCTTCCACGCGGCCATGAGCAGCGGGAAATTCCACGGGATGATTTGGCCGACCACACCGACGGGTTCTTTCATGGTGAAGGCGTGGAAGTCGGCCCCGGGCGCGTAGGGCACGGTGATCGGGAAGGTGTCGCCCTGGATCTTCGTACACCACCCGGCCATGTACCGGAACATGTCGGCGGCGAGGGCGACATCGACGGCCAACGCGATGCCGTAGGGCTTGCCGTTGTCGAGCGTTTCGAGCTGCGCGAGCTCCTCGGCGTTTTGCTCGATGAGGTCGCCGATCTTCCAGATGATTTTGCCGCGTTCGGAGGGGGTGAGCTTGGACCATGGGCCCTGCTCAAACGCCTGGCGTGCGGCCTTGACCGCGGTGTCGATGTCCTGCCTGTCGCCCGCGGCGCACTGCGCGATGACTTCACCGGAGGCGGGGTTGTAGACGTCGAAGGTTTCGCCCGACGCGGCGTGGGCCCAGTTGCCGTTGATGAGGTTCTGCTTGGGCTTGGCGAGGAAGGGGGCGATCGCCTCGGGGACGGTGGGGGTGGGGGCGGTGGTCATGGCATGGCTCCTTTGGAAAGCTGTGCGTGGAGAGGTTTGGCCGGGGTCTTGGGGCCGGCCCAGGGCGTGTGATCGCGCACGCCCCGGGTTCAGTGTAGCCGTGGGATAGGGCTGGCCCTAGCCTCGGCGGGGGGGATTGCGAAGGCCCGCGGGCGTGTGGCGGGTTTGCCAGCACCCCCTTGCGTCGCTAAACTCCCGCGTTTCCCGGGCTTATCGCGTTTTTTGCCTTCTCTGGATGGCTGCCGATAACGCCTTGTCCAGACAGGGTTTAGGTCCTGGCGACCTTTTACAACGGAGTGCCCCGTGGCCAAGACGCGAAGCAAGACGACCACCAAGAAGGCCGCCCGCAAGGCCCCGTCCCGGAAGAAATCGACCGCTAAGAAGAAAGCCCCGGCCAAAAAGTCGGGCGCGGCTGCGGCATCGAAATCCACCAAGAAGAAGACGGCGAAGAAGAAAGTGACCAAGAAAAAGGTCGTGAAGAAGTCGTCGGCCAAGAAGAAGGTCGCGAAGAAGACGACCGCGTCCAAGAAGAGCACGACGAAAAAGAAGGTCACCAAGAAGAAGGCGCCGGCCGCCAAGCCCGCCGCGGCGAAGCCGGCCAAGCCCGTCAAGGTCGCGCCCGAGGACATGACGATCGAGCAGGCGATGGAGCAGGACTGGACGGAGGCCAAGCTGCGCCGCGTCAAGAGCGGGCTCAGCCGGAAGCAGATCGCCGAATACCGCGCGATGCTGATTGAGAAACGCGCGGAACTCATCGGCGATGTGAAGGGGATGGAGAGCGCGCGCAGTGCGTCGCTCGACGACATCTCGCATATGCCGCTGCACATGGCGGACGTCGGCACGGATATGTTCGAGCAGGAGTTCACGCTCGGGCTCATCGAGTCGGAGCGTCGGCTGCTCGTGGAGATCACCGAGGCGCTGCACCGGATCGAGGACAAGACCTATGGCGTATGCCTCGCGTCGGGTCGGCCTATCGGCGCGGCCCGGCTTGAGTTCAAGCCCTGGGCGAAGTACTGCATCGAGGTCGCCCGGCTGCGCGAAAAGCGTGGGCTCTAGCCGACGGGCCTTGGCGTGCTTGCTGTTTCTGACCTGAGTTTTGCGTCGTTTTTTGAGTGCGGTCTGTTGGATGTCTGACGCGAAACCTGCCGACAACACGGAGACGACACGCCCGCCCGACGCGGTGGCTTTGACCGCCCGGCTGCGGGTGTTTGGCATCTTCCTGTCCGTGGTTGTCGTGTTTCTTGTCGGCGACCTCTGGCTTAAGTCGTGGTCGTTCGCGCACATCGCCGACGTCCCGCTGCAGGTCGTGGCGGGCGAGGATGGGCCCGATGTCTACGCGCCGGGTGGGGAGGGTGAGCCCGAGTGGGTGCTGCTGGATCGAGGCCCTGGGGGGCACCCTGCGAGCGCGATCCCGCCGCGGGAAGAGCCGGTGGTGGTGGTGCCGGGCCTGCTGAACATGCAGCTCACGCTGAACACCGGCGCGGTGTTCGGGCTGGGGCAGGGGCAGCGTTGGTTGTTCATCGTGGTCAGCGTCTTCGCGACGGGGGTGATCCTTGTGCTGGTCTGGCGGAGCCCGTCGGCGGGCTGGTGCTACCCGGTCGCGCTGGGCCTGATCCTGTCGGGGGCGCTTGGGAATCTGTACGACCGCGTGCGTTTCTCGGCGGTGCGTGACATGCTGCACATGCTGCCCAACACGGAGCTTTGGCCGTGGATCTTTAATCTCGCGGATGTTGCGCTGGTGGTGGGGGTGCTGGTGGTGCTGGCGTTGAGCTGGATCGATGGGGTCAAAGAGAAGCGTGCGAGCCGGGCCTCGGCGTAGCACGCGTATCGGGCCCTCTTGCTGCACGCCGCGGGGTTGGACTGCCTTCTGCATTTTTTTGTAAACGTGTAGACAAACCCTCACCTCGGCGGGGTCTTTATCGGTGTGTGGAGGCCCGCTTGACGCAGCCGGATGCAACCTGGAGCGACTGGTACGACGAGCACATGCGGGCGCTGGTGCTGCTGGCCCGGCAGTGGTGCCCGACCCACGCGGACGCGGAGGACGCGGTGCACGATGCGTTCACGACATTCTGGCCCCGGCGCGGGTCGGTGGATGACCCGGCGGCGTACCTCTACCGCTGCACGCGGAACGCGGCGATGGACCATCGACAGGCCCAGGCCCGCCGAAAGCGCCGCGAGCAGTCCGTGGCGGCGGGCAAGGCAGAGTTGCTTGAGGCCGACTCGGCACGGATGTTTGAGGAGCACGACGACCGGGTGGCGCTGGAGCGGGCGCTCAATACTCTGTCCGACGCGCAGCGGGAGACGGTCGTGATGAAGGTCTGGGGCGGGCTGACGTTCGAACAGATCGGGGCGGCCAGCGAGGTCTCGCCCAACACCGCGGCCTCACGCTACCGGTACGGGTTGGCGGCGCTGCGGAAGGCGATGGAAGCGGAGACGCATGATGGATGACGAGAAGCTTGATGCGTTTGAACAACGGCTGCGCTCGGTCGCGCCGGTCAAGCCGACGGATGAGCTACGCGAACGCGTCGCGATGCGGCTGGAGACACGCGCAGCGTCGGTGTCGGGCCCGCGTCACTGGTGGCCTGGCCCGATCGCGCTCGGCGTCGTAGGCCTTGCGTCGGCGGCCTGTGTCGGCGTTGTCGTTTGGCTGGCGGTGTCGGGGCCGGCAGGCGGCCCTTCAACGGACGGCGACGGCGAGGCATCCAGAGACACACCCGCCGCCATCGCTGCGCAGGGGGGCGATCATCCGGACGCGTCTCATCGTGGCGACAAGCCGACCGCGCCTGCGGGATCGCTGTTGGCGTATCACCGTGCGCTGCGCGCTGCCGACGACGTCGAACTCGGCAGCCTTGTGTCCTACCCCGTAACGACCCACAGCGACCCCGCACGGCACGATCGGCCGCTCCGGGCGATGGATACCGCGATGTTCCTGAACGACAAAGACATGCACGATAAGGAAAGGTTTGACAGATGAAACGACTGCTCTGCTGCTTGATGCTGACTTGCCTGGTCTGGCCCGCCGCGGCACAGGACGGCCCGGCCCCGGACCTCGCGAACAACGCCGCGCTGCGGTATTGGGTCGCGTTCAATCAGTTGCCTGAGTACACCCGGCAGTTGGATGCGTTGCGGGAGCAGGGGGGCGACCAGTCCATCCTCTGGGACCAGATCGCTCTCGATGAGGCCCGTACATTGCTTGAGCAAAGCGCACCGGCCCGCGCGGCCTTGAGTGCTTTGCACTGGGGAAGTCAGCAGGCGGACTGTGTTTGGGCGATCGAATACAGCGCGGGTCCGTATGCCCTGCTACCGCACCTGGCCCCGGCCCGGACGCTCGCTCGGCTTGGGATGATGAGCGCCCGGGTTCGGCTGCACGACGGCGACGCGTCTGGCGCCACGGATGACCTCCTCGCGGTGCTGGCGTTGAGCCATGCGTTCGACAGTGACCGCCTGCTGATCTCGTCGCTGGTGGGGCTGAGTATCGAGTCGATGATGGTCCGGTTCGCGGCCGAGCACCTGTCGGGGTTCGACGACGCGTCGGTCGCGCGGCTGGCCGACGCGATGGCGTCGCAGCCGGGTCGGCCGGCGTTGAGCGTCGTCATCGCGATGGAGTACGACACGTTTGTCGGCTGGCTTGAGCGTGCGCTGCGGCAGGCCGAGGCGGCGGGGGACGGCGGCGAAGCGGTGCCGGCGCTGCTGGAGTCGCTGGGCATGGATGGCGATAGGCAGGCGGTAGAGCAGGATTTCGAGCAGTGGTACGCATGGATCGAGGAGGCCCGGGAGGCGTATGACGAGGCGGGGCGGGTCGCCGATTTGCCTTACCACGCGCTGGGCCAGTCGATGGCGGAGCTCGAGGCGCAGTTTGTGGCGTCGGAGAACCAGGTCGTCCGGCTGTTCATCCCATCAATCGCTGCGGTCCGCCACAGCAGCGACCGCGCCCTCGCGTGGCGTACGATGCTGCTGGCCATGTTTGCCATCCGGCTCGACGACGACGCGGCCGACCTCGCCGACCACCCGGCGATGCAGGACCCGTTTGGTGAGGGCACCTTCGAACTCGTCATCCAACGCGACGACGAGACCGGCGAGCTGGTCTACGGCCTGCGCAGCGCGCTGGTAGATCGCGGCGGGGACCGAGTCGAGCTGCACACCGATGCGCCGCTCGGCCAGGCGCAGCCGTAGCGCTGACGGGTGGGGCGTCGATAAAAAAACTTCAAATCGTGATCGATGGGGGATTGACTTGCGGACGGAAAATGGTGAAATACGCGCAGATGCAGAACGGGTCCGGCCGAGCACGTGCCGAGCCGGACACGCAACTTACCCGTCGCATCGACCCGCCGACATCGGCGAAACCAAAGGAAGGCCGCCATGGCCAGCAAACCCAACAAGCCCCAGCCCAAAACGTCCGCCCAGCCGACCAAACCCGGCGCTGCGAAGCCCGGCTCCGGCAAGAAGCGCAAGTAATGCGTTGACCGGATCATGATCGATCGCGCGCGGGGCGTGCCGGAGACGGCGCGCCCCGCTGTTGTTTTCGGCCCGGGGTGGGTGGATCACGGCCAAGACGGTGGGCTATGATCTCACGCGAACACCTGAACCCCGGAGCGATCCATGCCCACCGACCTGACCCAAGACTGTTCCCTGACCGACGCCGCGTACCTCCAGCTCAAACACGGCGCGGGGCTGGGCTATACCGACTACCTCGCCACCGGCACGCCGAGCCAGCAGGCCGGCTGGTCGAAGATCTACGACCAAGTCGAGCTGACCGACGCCCAGCGTGCGTTGCTCGGCGGGTTCGAACGCGAGATCAAGGTACTCGTTGTCTCGGGGATCTGGTGTGGCGACTGTGTCCGGCAGGGCCCGATGCTCGAAAAGATAGCCAAGGCCTCGAACGGCAAGGTCGACCTGGCCTGGCTCGACCGCGATGAGCACATGGACCTGCAGGAGAAGGTGAAGGTCTGCGCGGGTAACCGTGTGCCGATCGTGATCTTCGCGGCCGAGGATTTTGAGCTGGTCGGCTACGAGGGCGACAAGCTGCTGAGCCGGTACCGTGCGATGGCGAAGTCGGCGCTGGGGCCCAACTGCCCGCTGCCCGGTGCGCCCGTACCCCAGGACGAGCTGGACGCCGAGCTGGCGGACTGGGTCGATGCGTTCGAGCGTGTGCACTTGCTGCTTCGCCTGAGCGGCCGGCTGCGCAGTAAGCACGGGGACTAAAGCCGTAGGGCAGGCCTTGCTGTCTGCCCCACGATGTGCCGCATCATCACGCCGGTGCGACCCGCTTATCCGCTGCCTGCACCAGGGCCTTGATCACCCCGCCACACAGCATCGGGCAGTCGGTTGCTTCGCCGCGTTCGGGGTGCCACTGCACGCCGAGGTAGTACCGGCGGGCGGGGTCGTCGATGGCCTCGATCGTGCCGTCCTCCGCGCGGGCGGCGACGCGCAATCGGCCCGGGTCGGCGATGCGCTGGCGATGGGAAGAAACGACTTCGCCGGGCGTGGTGTCAGGGGCGTGGCCTCGCGTGAGGACGCTGTCGGTGTGGTCGAGGATGAGCGCGTGGCGGGCGTTGTCCGTGTGGTGGCGCGTCGCGTCTTCGCCGATCGTGTCGGGCATGTACTGGTCGAGCGACGCGCCGTTGTGCAGGGCCATGAGCTGCATCCCCAGGCAGATACCGAGCACGGGGATGTCGCCGGCGTACGGGTCCATGGCCTGGTCACGCTGCTGGTCGACCTCGTGAAGCAGCGCGAGCTCAAAGGCCTGACGCCGCTGGTCCATCCGCCGCGCTCGGCCGTCGGTCGCGCAGCCGAACTGCTCCATCACCGGGTCGGCCCCGCCCGTCAGCACCAGCGCATCACACCGCGCGACGTACATCGATGCGAGCTCCACCTCGTGCGGTAGCAGCACCGGCAGCCCGCCCGCGTCCGCGACGGCCCGGCTGTAGCGCACCGCCGACTCGTACTGCCCCGTGTCCGCCGAGTTGTCGCGGTTGTCCACTGTGATCCCGATCACCGGCCTGTGCATGTGCGTCTCCTGAACATTCTGCGGTAAGCATACACCCGTACGCCGGCCCGTCGCGCCGCGTTAGGCCGCATCAAACCGTTATAGTAGCCCTTTCCCCAGGCACCCAGACCACACGCCCGCCCATGCGCTACCTCTTGCTCGGCATCCTCCTGCTTACCGCGACCGCTTGCGCCCCGCAGCAAGTGAGCGCGGACCGTGGCGCCGCCGACAAGCGAAGCCCGCGCCCGCTGGCCCGTCCCAACATCGTCCTCTTCCTTGTCGACGACATGGGCTGGCAGGACACCTCCGTGCAGTTCGGCCCCGCGCGCACGTTCTGGAACGACCACTACCGCACGCCCAACATGCAGCGACTCGCCGACCGCGGCGTGAAGTTCATGAACGCCTACGCCGCCAGCCCCGTCTGTAGCCCGACCCGCTGCGCCATCCTGACCGGCCAGAACCCCGCACGCACCGGCATCACCGACTGGGTCGGCCACGGCATCAGCGAGAACGAACAACTCCGATCACCCGCATGGACCGAGCAAGGCCTCCAGCCCGGCGACGGCAACCTCACGCTGCCCCAGGTCTTGAGCGACGCCGGGTACCTCGCCGCACACGTCGGCAAGGCGCACTTCGGCGGCCTCAACACCCCCGGCGAAGACCCCAGCAACCTCGGCTTCGATATCAACATCGGTGGCAGCCACGCCGGCTCCCCGCGCGGACAGGGCGAGCAGGGCGCCTACTTCGCACCCTTCCCACAGCGCCTGCACCCCAACATGCAGCACCACCCCGAGGGCACCTACATCACCGACGCGCTGACGCAGGACGCCCTCGGCGTCATCGACCGCGCGATCGCCGAAGAAAAACCCTTCTTCCTCCACCTCGCCCACTATGCCGTTCACACCCCGATCGCCGGCCAGGGCGACCCGCGCTTCCTCGACCACTACCCCGAAGACCTCCCGGCGGTCGAACGGCACTACGCCGCGATGGTCGAGTCGATGGACGCCTCGCTGGGCGCGGTGATGGACCACCTCGAAGAAACGGGCATCGCGAGCAACACCGTCATCCTCTTCTTCTCCGACAACGGCGGGCTGAGCAACCACACCCGCGCGACAACGGACGACGATGAAGATGATGTGTGGGACCGTGACGGGCACAATCTCCCCGCGTTCAGCGGCAAGGGCAGCGGCTATGACGGGGGAGTGCGCGTACCGATGATCGTCGCGTGGGCGGCGGATCGCGGGCAGCGCGGCACCTGCAACTTCCCCGCCGATGCGTGCGACTTGCTCCCCACGCTGCTGGGCCTGGCCGAGATCGCACCGCGGGTGGATGGCCCGACGCTTGATGGGGCAGACCTGACGCCATTCTTTCGCATCGATACCGAACGCATGGACATGCTCATGCGGCAGGACCGGAGTCTCTTCTGGCACTACCCACACCAGTGGTACAACGCCCCGGAGGCAACACGCGAAGTCGGTATCTGGCCGTTCAGTGCGGTAAGGCTAGGAGGATACAAGTTGATTTACTTCTATACGCCAGAAGGCGGCGAGCTAGAAGTCTTTGAAATCGAGCGTGATCTATCTGAACTGTTTGATCTTCAGGACAACCGTATTCCAAACGGATTGTTGCCGAGTCTGGCCGGCCTGCTTCTCGACTGGCTCGAACGCACCGACGCCGCGCTGCCTATAGACAAGGCCACCGGCGAGACGGTGGACATCTCCAACCTGCGGGAGGCGGCGGGGCGATGACCACGAAGATGCTCAGCCGTGAAGCGTTCGAGCGGGCGAAGCTGTTTCTCTTTGAGACGGCCCGGCCGCTCGAAAAGCACCTGTTTATGCACCTGTTTGCCGGGCTCCCGGTGGACCAGGCGGTCACAGAGCTTGCACGTTTTGCGAACGCGGACGGCGGGTTTGGGCACGGGCTCGAACCCGATCTCCGCTGCGACGAATCGTCCGCGCTGGCGACATCGGTTGCGCTGCAGTGGATGCGGGCGTGCAAGCTCAACGCCGACCACGAACTCGTCCAGCACGCGATGCGCTACCTGCTCGATACCTTCGAGCCCGCGGGTGACACCCCCGGAACTTTGGGCGGCTGGCGGATCATCCCCGAGGGTGCCCGCACCGGCGACGCCGACAAAGCCCCGTGGTGGTCGGCCCCGCCGGATGAAACGAATACCCGGGCGATGTTCAACCCCTCGGCGGAACTGCTGGGCTACCTGATCGAGTGGGGGCTCGATTCGGGAAACAAGGCAGACGTTGCACCGCCAAGCCGCCAAGACGCCAAGGAAGGCAGACAAGCCATCAATCATTCTTCCGGGGGTTCTTCTTGGCGGCTTGGCGACTTGGCGGCTTGGCGTTGTCAGAAAACAGCGGATGCAGCCAAGCGTGTTTGGGGTTTCACTCGGCACACGCTCGAAACCCAAACCGACCCGCTCGAATCCCATGAGCTGCTCTGCCTGATGCGGCTCGCGCAGACGCCGAACCTGCCCGAAGAACTCGCAGAGGTGATCGTCCCGCGCTTGCTCCGCGACGCCCCGCTCGCCGTCACCACCGACCCCGCGAAGTGGGGGGGCTACGGCCTGATCCCGCTCTGGCTCGCGCCGACCCCCGACCACCCCGCGGCGAAAACGCTCGGCGACTCACTGCTCGACCAGAACCTCGACTACGAGATCGGTCGGCAAAACGAGCTCGGCCAGTGGGACCCGACCTGGGACTGGGGCCCCGACCAACGTGCCGCGTGGGAGCTCGCCAAGCCCGATTGGCAGGGCGTCCTCACCCTTCAAACCCTCTTGACCCTCCGCGCCTACGACCGGATCGAGTCTGCCGAGTAGAATCTAGAGCGACGCATCAACCAATCATCAATCAGCAATCAACAATCAACAATCAACAATCAACGATCATCAATCCAATGTCCGCCTATCAACAAGCCATCGACCCCGACGCCCCGCACCGCTACAGCATCGACGAGGTTCATGTCACCTGCCCCAAAGCGGCGGAGGACGGCCGAGCCACACTGCTTGATGTCTGCTACGACTGGGACCGCGTGCCCGTGCCCAAATCGCTTGGCTACTTCGAACATCGCTGGATGACCAAGGGCGAGCATGGCACCGGGGCCCTCGACTTCTCCGGCGTGTGGCGCTTCCGCGAGATGCTCCCGTTCTACCGTGACGAGGCCAACATCGTCACCGTCGGCGAAGGACGCACCAACCTGCAGGACGCCCGCCTACTCGCGCAGGAAGTCGGCCTCAAGCCGGGCAACCTGCTGCTGCAGTACGAAGGGCTCAACCCCTCGGGCTCCTTCAAAGACAACGGCATGACCGCTGCGTTTACCCACGCCAACCTCGTCGGCGCGCAACGCGTCGCCTGCGCCTCCACCGGCAACACCTCCGCCTCGCTCGCGCTCTTCGCCGCGCTCTCCCAACGCACCGGTATCGTCTTCATCGGCAGCGGCAAGATCGCCTACGGCAAGCTCTCGCAGGCACTCGACTACGGCGCGAAAACCCTGCAAATCCAGGGCGATTTCGACACCTGCCTCCGAAACCTCCGTACCATCGTCACCCAGCGCCGCGAGCTGGGCATCTACCTGATGAACTCTTTCAATCCCTTCCGTTTGGAAGGCCAGAAGACCATCATGTACCGCGTGCTCGAGGCCTTGAACTGGGAGGTCCCTGACTGGATCGTCGTGCCCGGGGGCAACCTTGGCAATTGCGCGGCGTTCGGCAAGGCCTTCGCCGAGCTTCAGTACCTCGGGCTTGTCAAGAAGGTCCCACGCCTCGCGATCATCCAGGCCCAGGGCGCAAACCCGCTGCACGAACTGGTCAACGAGCACGGGGTCACCTGGAACGGCGGGCGCTACGACCGCGGTAAGGTCGATGCCTACTTCGCGAATCTCGACGCCCAGGACAAGCACGCCCACACCGTCGCGAGCGCGATCGAGATCGGCCGGCCCGTGAACCTGCCCAAGGCGCTTCGTGCGCTCGACGTGATGGACGGCGTGGTGCGGCAGGTCGACGACGCGACCATCCTCGAACACAAGGCGCAGGTCGGCCGACTGGGCTTCGGCTGCGAACCCGCGAGCGCCGCATCCGTCGCCGGGGCACGCATGCTGATCGAAGAGGGTGTCATTGATAAGAACGAACGCGTGGTCTGCATCCTCACCGGCCACCAGCTCAAAGACCCAGACGCGACCGTGAAGTACCACACGGGGATCGACATGAAGCAGGCTCAGGAATCCGCGCCGCGCACCGACCCGATGGGCAAGCTCGCCAACCGCCCGATCCCCGTGCCCGACGACATCGAGGCCATCATCGCCGCGATCACCGGCCAGCAGAACCCCGCCGCGGCCCTGACGCCGGACGACGCCCCACAGCCCGTCACCGATTTGCCGGTGAGTGAGTACTAAACCGTTAGACAACCGGATCGCGATCGAGGTCAGAGTAGGGATATGCCCCCGCATCCTTGAGTTTTTGGATCAACTCGGCTCCGCCATGCTCGCGTGCGTGGTCCATCTCTTGGCGGAACACTTCGATCACGACCATCAGGCCGAATGACCTTTCGCCGACAGGTTCTTTGGCATATTCATCCAGCAGCAGGCACTTGCCGCCGATGTGGTCCATGTCAGACGGGAACTCGCAGGTTTCATTCGGATTGAGCGTGGCCTGCTCGCTGTAGGGGGCCATCGCATTGAGGACGGCTTTAATGTTCATGTGGGCCTGTCCGAACGGCGTCGTGTCATCCTTGGCTTGATCGAGGTCGAGTGCGTGGCGGGTGAACATCACGATCTCGTAGGCGTCGAGGGTTTTGTTGTTAGACCCGGTTGGGCCGGCGTGAGTGAGCTCTTGCGTCGCGATACCGACCCCTTCAATATGGTTGGGGTAGTAGTACAGGTCCAGCCCGCCGCCGATCGCGTACGGGATCATGGCGTGCATCACCTTGTCGTGCATGGGGCCTAGCATCGACTCCATGCGCTTTTCTTTCTCGTCGGCCCAGGCTTCTTCAGCAGCATCGTCCAGATCTGGCCCGGTCTCTGGCTCGGGTTGTTTAAACAAACGCTTGATCCAGCTGAACATCTGGCCTCCTTTGATGCAGATGTTTGTGATTCGTGATGGGCAAGAGTGTATCAAACCTGCCATAATCCCCGACTATGGCGAAACAGAAAACCGCAATCGTTCCGACCCGTGAAGACAACTACCCCGAGTGGTACCAGCAGGTGGTCCGCGCCGCTGACTTGGCCGAGAACTCGGATGTCCGCGGCTGCATGGTGATCAAGCCGTGGGGTTACGCGATCTGGGAGAATATGCAGCAGGCCCTGGACAAGATGTTCAAGGACACGGGCCATAAAAACGCATACTTCCCGCTGTTTATCCCCAAGAGCTTCCTTGAGAAAGAGGCGGCGCACGTCGAGGGCTTCGCTAAGGAGTGCGCGGTCGTCACGCACCACCGCCTCGAAGACGACGGCGAGGGCGGCCTCAAACCCGCGGGTGAGCTGGACGAGCCCTTGATCGTTCGCCCGACGAGCGAGACGATCATCGGCGCGGCCTTCGCGCGCTGGGTCGAGAGCTACCGCGACCTGCCGCTGCTGATTAACCAGTGGTGCAACGTCGTCCGGTGGGAGCTGCGGACCCGGCTGTTCCTGCGGACCGCCGAGTTCCTCTGGCAGGAGGGCCACACCGCCCACGCGACGCGTGAGGAGGCGATCGCCGAGACCCGGCAGATGCACGATGTCTATGCCGACTTCGCGGAGAACTGGATGGCGATGCCCGTGATCAAGGGCGAGAAGACGGAGGGCGAGCGCTTCCCCGGCGCGGTCTCGACGTTCACGATCGAGGCGATGATGCAGGACCGCAAAGCGTTGCAGGCGGGCACGTCCCACTTCCTTGGCCAGAACTTCGCCAAGGCGCAGGAGATCATGTACCTGTCAGACGCAGGCAACCGCGAGCACTGCTGGACCACGAGCTGGGGCGTTTCGACTCGGCTGGTCGGCGGACTCATCATGACGCACGGCGACGACGACGGGCTGGTCCTGCCGCCCCGGCTCGCGCCGGCGCACGTTGTGATTCTGCCCATCACGTTCAAGGCCGACGACCCCGACGCGGTGATCGCCTACTGCGAAGCGCTGCGCGATGAGCTACGGGGCAAGGCGTTTGCGGGCCGGGCAATCGAGGTCGAGATCGACGACCGAGACATCCGCGGCGGCGATAAGACGTGGGGCTGGGTCAAGAAGGGCGCGCCCATCCGCGTCGAGATCGGCCAGCGCGATATGGACGGCGGGAGCGTGTTCGTCGCCCGCCGAGACCAGGACGCCAAGGCGAAGCAGTCGGTGCCGCGCGACCAGTTTGTGGCCGACATCGTCGAGACGCTGCAGTCGATCCAGGACAACCTGCTTGAGAAGGCCAAGTCGCACCGGGCGGAGCACACCCGTGTGATCAACGCGAAAGATAAGTTCTACAAGTACTTCACCGCGAAAAACACCGAGCAGCCCGAGATTCATGGCGGGTTCGCGCTCGCGCATTGGAACGGCGACGAAGCGATCGCCGACCAGGTCCAGAAAGACCTGAGCGTCACCATCCGCTGCATCCCGCTCGAGGGCGAGCTGGAACGCTGCGGCTTCGGCGACGCCGCGGGCGAAGGCAAGTGCATCTTCACCGGCGAACCCAGCAAGGGCCGAGTCGTGTGGGCGAAGGCGTATTGATGGCCCGCGCCGGCTGTCCGGAGCGGGCCTCTCTATTGCGTTGGCGGGCATGGTAGACTCACGGGGCCACCCCCGGGAGTTGCCGATGCGCTGGACTGCCCTGATCGCCCTTACCCTTATCCTTGCCGTGACCACCTGGCCCATCGCTGGCCAGGACAACCGCCGTATCGAGTTGGAGATCGGCGAAGATACGACCTTCTTCACCGGCCCGGTCCGGGACGACGGCACGATCGACTACATCGCCGCGCTCAACGCCCAATACGGCGAGGGCATCGCGAACCAAGACAACGCGTACGTAATTCTTGTGCAGTTGTTTGCAGAGCAAGACCCAGATCGGCGGGTGGAGGAAGAGCATCACTGGGAGCAGACGTTCGAGGTGCTCGGTATCGACCCACCGGCAGACCGAGTGCGTTTTAGCAATTGGAATGCCTTTGCGGCCGAGTTGGGATTCGATGAACGCGAAGCCCTCGACCATTACAATATGGCATTGGCAGGCCCGTGGAGCGAGGAGGACTACCCGGAGATCGGAGTCTGGCTCGAGGTGAACGAGGATGCTTTGTTACTGCTACGCGAAGGATTGGAAAGAGAAAAATTCTTTTCGCCTATCGTCTCTGCTGATGACGACCAATCCCTGCTTGGTGCGATTACACCCAATCTCCACCATTACCGACAGATAGCCAAACTCCTGCTCATACGATTTCATAGAGATGTGCAAAGGGGCGATGTAGATGCCGCCATCGACTTAGTGTGGTTGATCGACCGGCTGGGTTATCACGCATCTGCCGAGCCGACTGTGATCGGGAAGCTGGTCGGTTTTTCTTGCCGCCGTCTGGCTGCCACAGCGATTGCCGAGATATGTGGGCGTGGTGCTCTGGATCAAAGGCATGCGATTCGGCTGATACGGACACATATGCGAGCCAATGAAAAACAATCATTCCAAGATGTGATGAATCATTCAGATCGTTGTCTGGCACTCGAACAAGCGCAGTTGCTCTATCTTAGGCTGATCGATGTCCGCATACAGTTTCTGCGAGAACACGGGGGGCAGGCGCCTGAGGTGGCGGAGCTATTCGATATCAATCAGTCTTTGCGGCAAATGAACGACTACTACGATGATGTTCTTGCCGTTTTACGTGAACCTGATGCTCTTGCGCGTGAGCGACAGTTGGAGGTTTTGGAGTCGGAGATTTATGATTCTTATGGCGAACCCTACCTTTCGCAGACCTTTCTATTGGGCATGCTGCAAGTCGCGGCCGGGCAGGGGTTTCCGACACAGTTGTTTACAGAAAAGCTGACGCTCAAGTTGGTGCAGACGCTAATGCCTTCGGTAGATTCAGCAGAGCGCGTCGAAGCGCGAGTCAATACCCGCCGTCTTGTTGATTGCGCGGGGCTCGCGCTCCTCGGCTACCGCGACCGGCATGGCGAACTGCCCGAGTCGCTTGATGCGCTGGTACCGACTTATCTCGACGCGGTACCTGCTGACCTCTTCGCCGACGCGCCGCTCGTCTACCGTGTCAACGACGACGGCTCGGCGTTGGTCTACAGTGTCGGCGGAAACTTCCAAGACGATGGCGGCGTAGACGATTACCGGGATGGCGATATCGCGATCCGGATCGGCCCATCTCCGACCCAAGATTAGTGCTTGACTACGCCGTGGCGGGGTTGGTGTTGACGGTGGGGGGGGTGTCGGCGTCTTGGAGTGCGGCGTCTTCGGCGGCCTGGGCCTGGCTGGCGGTGTGGGGCTCATCGGAGGATCGGCCCAGGAAGTAGACGCAGCTTCCGGTGAGGCAGGCCACGCCGACGCCGGCCATGAGGTAGGTGTAGTTGGCGAAGAAGGCGACCGAGCCGGCGTTGCTGGCGAAGAAGTCTTTGTAGAAGACGATGCCGACCGCGCCGGTGTAGCCGATGGCGTCGGCGAGGTAGATGGCGAAGACGGCGGTGGCGATGGTGCCGGTCTCGGCGATGATGCGGTCGAACAGCACCGAGCCGAAGGGCACATACGTCAGGTACGTGCCCAGCCCGATCAGGGTCATCCACGCGGCGCCGCTGACGAGGTCGGCCTGGTACGCGAGGGTTGCGCCGGCGGTGAGCAGGATGCCGCCGAGCATCAGCAGGTACACCGCGAGCAGCCCGAGCCGGTTATTGCGGATGAGCGCGAGCAGCGCGAGCGCGGCCATGACGCCGAACGCGATAGGGAGGGAGGTCGCGGTGAAGATGCCCGGTGTTTCGCCGTAGCCCAGTTCCTTGAACAGCTCAGCGCCGAAGTTGTCCCAGTAGTCGCGGTAGGCGGTGAGCAGGAAGTAGATCGCGATCAGCATGATGAGCCCGGGGAGGAACTGCCGGACAAAGGCCCAGCGTTCCCTGCGGTCCATGGGTTTGCGTTGGATGCGTTCTTTGATGTCGTGGGTGTCGGGCTGGGGGAGTTGGCTGAGCATCCAGACGGCGATCGCGAAGGGGACGATGAAGACCGCCCCGGTCACGAAGCCGACCCAGCCCTCCGCGACGCCCAAGCCGGTCTCGCTCATGAGCCACTTGCCGACGTCCTTGGTCATGGACGATCCGATGATGAAGGAGCAGCTGAGCGCGGCGAGGAGGATTTCGCTGGTGGTTCGGCCTTCGAGGTAGCCGGTGACGAGCCCCCAGACCATCCCCAGGGGCAGGCCGTTGAAGAAGATGGCGAAGACCTTGTAGGGCCCGGGCAGCAGGCCGTAGACCAGTAGCGAGAGCCACGCGACGCCGACGAGGGCGAAGAGGACGCGGGAACGTTGTTGCCAGGTGATTTCGGAGCAGAACTTGATGCCCAGGTACTTGGAGATCATGTAGCCGAGGAGCTGGCTGATGACGATCGCGCCCTTGAGTGTGAGCGCGTTGCCGTTGATGGCGAGCCCGAAGAAGTCGAGGCCGTCGAAGGTCGCGACGGAGAAGGGCTTTCGGAAGGCGTACATGCAGAAGTAGGTGGTGAACGCGGCGAGCGCGGCGTAGAAGGTGAGCAGTGCCTTGGGGCGTGCTTCGAGCCAGCGGGTCACGGTGGAGTTGCCGGGTTGCATAGGCGGGCCGGTGGGTGGGTCGCGCGGGTCAGTGATGAGACGCGGCATTGGACACGCTGAGTGCTAGTGTTTGATGAGAAGCATGATGGTTTTGTGCTTGTCACGCAAAGTGTTGGATGCGCTGCGCATTTGGTGTGCTGTTAGTGCGGTGTGTCGGTGTGGTTTTGTTTGCGGCCGGCGGGGGTGTGGATGCCGTGCCAGAGGGCGAGTCCGAGGGCGGCGCAGACGAGGCCAAAGGCGATGAGGTGCCAGGTGGGCGAGCCGTGTCGTAGCAGGTCGCCGGCGTCGCCGATGCGGTCGAGCCAACCCAGCCCGAGGTAGGCGCCGTTGGCGATGAGGCAGAAGCCGGCGAAAAAGCGGAGGGTCTGCTCGGCGATGCGCCAGCGTCGCCGGAACATAGCCCACGCCAGCAGCCACAGGCCAAGCGGAACCAGCACGCCCGTGATCGGCCCGGCCCAGGCGACGGGGAGCGGATGGGGGTTGGGGGCGAGGTCGGTGCGGGAGAAGCCGAGCAGGGGGAGGACGACACGTTCGACCCCGCCGCCGGTCGCGAGGCCGGCGAGCACGTGGCCCAGCTCGTGGACCGCCATCATCGCGTACCACGACACGACAAGGACGGCGACGGCGTAGGCGACGCGTCGCGCGGTCCGGGCGGGGCGTGGGGTCGTCTCGGGCATGTCGGCTGTGCGGGGTTAGTCGAAATCGTCGGGCTCGACGTCGATGCCGACGCCCACGGCGATGTCGCCGCCGTCCTGGAAGTCGTGCACGAGTCCGCCGTTGTCTTCGAGGTCGGTGCCGATGGAGTAGACGACGAAGCCTGCGTCGGTGGTGCGGTAGCGCATGGGTTGGCCGTCGATCGGGTCGATCGGGACTTCGTCGAGGTAGTCGGGGACTAGCGCATCGAGCGAGGCGGGGATGCCGCCGGTCGCGAGGCGGTAGCGCTCGCACTGGATGGCGAGGTAGACGGCGTACTGGTGCGTGTTGTAGCGGAACTCGGTGCGGCGGGCGGCACCCAGCGCGGGCATCATGATGTTGATGAACATCTTGGTAAGAAACTCGGTCCGGCCTTGACGGGTGAGCCCGACCCGCGCGAGGGTTGCGGCGAGCTCGGCCTCGTTGTCGCGCAGCTCACGGATGTCGAGGTCGTACTCCGCCTCCCATCGCTCGCGGAAGCGTTGGAAGGTCGCGAAGTCGTCGATGCGCATGAGCTGCACTTCGCGGTCGTAGTGGTGGTTGAGTGTGAGTAAAGCCTGGTTGATATCGAATAGAGATGACTGAAAGCCGCGGGAGAGAAGGTCGTCCGCATCGTCATCAAATCCCTCGGTCACTCGAAACCACCCTAATCTGCCCATCCATAGGTGTTGCATGAGATCTATGCCAGTGCAGCGTTCCCCGATGTTCATCTGCTCCGACATCGGGACTAAGGCGACTCGGTTGTCCCATTCATCAACTAGATGGTTCAGCGCGTCTTCATCCAGCACTCCTATGTCCAGTAGGTGTTTGATCGATTCTAAGATGAGCGCGTCGATCGAGATAGCTACAATCGCACCGATGAGCGTGGGGTCGTGGCGTTGCAGTGCGGCGAGTCGGCGAAGCGCGAGAATGTCTGCTACCGCCGCTACGGGTTGTCCGCTGTCGGCTCGATCGTAGATGCGAGCTTGCAATGCCCTCGCCAACTCGCGATGGTAGCCCAGGTGAGGCAGGTAGACCGACAGGACGGTCTCCGCGTCGCCCTCGACGGTGACCATCGGTGCCCAGTAGCGCGGCCTGCGTGTTGCGGCGACGACACGATCGAGCGCGGCCCGGTTGGCCTCCAGCCAGCGCAGGCCATCGGGGGTGACGGTGTTGTCGAGCCGAAGGTAGTAGTCGTCGCCGATCGGGTCGAGCACACCATGTTCCTCAGCATAGGTGTCCCAGGTGATGTAACAGGCGTCCTCATCTTCGCGCTGGGGTGGCAGGCCGAGGGCTTCGAGCGTGAGTGCATCGATCGCGTCTTGGCGTTTGTCGGTCGGCATGAGCAGGATCAACTCGACGAACGCATTGTTGTCGAGCGTGACCCCTTCGCCGAAGTGTGCGTTGAGTGCGGCGATGTAGTCGACGGTGCCGTCCTCGCGGAGCGGGCCGTCGAAGAACGTGGTGCGTCGTCCGATCTCGAGGGGTTCGCGTTGGGGCTCGCGGTCGGGGTCTCGGGGGAGGATGACCTGGCCGGGGTCGAGCTCGGGCGGCGGGGGGTGTTCGTCTTGCGCGAAGGCGAGGGGCGTGGCCAGCGTGATCAGCAGGATCGTCGCGAGGCATCGGAGCATGTTGTTCTCCCGGTGAGCGAGTGGTTGCGGGTGCATTCTACCGGGGCGTTGCGGGGATTTGAACGGTGTGTTTGGTGTGCGGATGCGATGGGGCCTGCGGTTGTGTCTAAACAGACAACGCCGGGCGTATTGCCCGGCGTTGCCTTGGAAGCTGCCTGCGAGGGGTCCCCGGCTCCCCAGACGGGGTGTCGCTGGCGGCTACTCTTCGAACCGGATCCGGAAGGTGCAGGTGCCGTCGCCCTTGCCGATGTTGCGGATGCGGATGTAGTGGTTGCCGGGTTCGTCGAAGCGTGTGTAGATGCGGGAGAAGAGGACGTTGGTGAAGAAGTCGTCGTTGGCGGCGATGACGGGGTCGTCTTCGCTGGGGTTCTCGGGGTCGACGACCTGGCAGAGCTCGATGACGGTGTCGCAGTTGTCCGAGAGGTCGTAGGTCTCGATGACGACGATGTTGGGGCCCGAGCCCAGGTCGATGTCCTTGACGATGACGAAGCTGTCCTTCTCGATGGGCACGCCTTGGGCGACGATGGGCTCGCGGGTGGGCAGGGCGTCGCGGACGATGAGCTTGAAGCTGCCCGCGGCGTTTTCGTAGACCCCGACGCTGACGTAGTAGTCGCCGGCTTCCTGTGCGGTGTAGACGATGCGCGAGCTCAGGAGCATCTCGTCGTCGTCGTTCTCGGCCAGGATCGGGTCGTCGAGGGACGCCTGCTCGGGGTTGGTGGATTTTCGGAGGGCGATGACGGTGTCGCAGCCGTCGGACAGGCCGAAGGTCTCGATGACGATGGTCTGGCCTGCTTCGAGGTAGAAGTCGCCGCTGTAGTAGCCCTGCTCGGCACTGGCTTCGGCTTCGGTGTAGAAGATGGGCCCGTCGTCGGCGGCGGGGGTGTCGTCGGCGTCGGTGATGTCGTCGACGTCGTCCTCGACCATACGCGGCTCTTGCGGCGTGCCCTGGGTGATGTTGATGCTGTAGTTGCCGGTCTGTTGTGCCTTGACGGAGCTGACGCCGACCGAGTACTCGCCGGTCACGTCGGGGGTGAAGACGATGCGTGAGTTGGTGCCCATGCGTGGGGCGTCGTCGTTGGTCGCGAGCTGGTTGTTGTCGGCGTCGAAGAGGTAGGCGATCGTGTCGAAGTTGTCGGCGGTGAGCTCGATGGTGTAGGTCACGCCGGCGGTCAGCTCGACGTAGTGGTAGCCGAAGTAGCTGCCGGACTCGAGCTCGAGGTCGCCTTGGTCGAGCACGGCCTGGATCATGATCTGGCCCGGCTCGTCGTCTGCATCCGCGGCGTCGCTGTTGTCGGGGCGCGGGCCGTTGTTGTTCACCGGCCGAGGCCCGTTGTTGCGGGCGGGTTCGGGCTCGATCATTTCCTCGGCGTCCTGGGTGCCGGGGGCGTCGCCTTCCCAGCGGGTGAGCGTGTAGCTGCCGGACTTGCCCTGGGCGTCGGCGAGGATGAAGAGGTAGTGGGGGCCCGTGGCCTGGGCGGTGACGGCGATGACCTGGGTGCTGTCGTCGCGCTCATCGACGACGAGTTCGAGCACGTTGCCCTCGGCGTCCTGGACGCTCATGCCCGGGGTAAAGCCGCGGCCGACGACGCCGAAGTAGTAGGTCTGGCCGGCCACGAGGTTCAGGTCGACGTAGTCGTAGAGGATGCCGTCGCCGGTGACCGGGTCGTTGCGGTCGAGTTCGCCTTCGCTCTGTGCGAAGCCCTCGGGGACGCCCTGGCTTTCCTGCATGACGGGGGCGGCGACGCCGGAGCGGGAGGTGAGGGTGTATCGGCCGGTGTCGCGTGACATGACGGCGACGCTGTAGGCGCCGGTGTTGGGCACCTGGATCGTCAGGCCGTCTTCGAAGAACTCGACCTGGGCGTTTTCGATCAGGTCGCCGTCGGTCGTGAAGACGCTGACACCCGCGGCGAGGCGGTCGGCCTGGAGGGTGAAGCGGTAGTTCTCGCCGCCGGTGAGCTGGACGGCGTAGACGTCGATGTGCGTGCCGTCGGGCGTGGTGAAGTCCTGGTTGGTGAGTTCGCCGGCCGTCTGCTGGCCGATGCGGTAGGGCTGGGACTGCGGGCCCTGGTTGTTCTGGCCCTGGCCCTGGGCGTAGGCCTGGCCCGAGCAGGTGATCGTGACGGTGGCTGCGGTGGCCCAGAGGGCGTTGATCAGGTGGCGGGTGGTCATGGCGGTCTCCAAGTGCTGGTGTTTCGTGGTGGGGGTGGCCCGTGGTGTTGGGCTCCATGAAGACATGCGACAAGCGGCCGGGGCAGGGGCCAGCGTTTTCCAGAATATCGACCGAAAAGCAAAAAACACAGGTGATTCGGCCCCAGACGCTACGGATCGGGGGGTAGCCTGGGCGGCGGGGTGCTTGGATACAGAAACAGCCCCGCCGGTGGGGCGGGGCTGTCGTTGAAAACTTGGGGGTAGCGTCGCGGTGGATCAGCCGGCGGCGGCGGCCTTCTTGGCGTTGAGCTGGGCAGCGAGCCGGCTCTTGTAGCGGGCCGCAGTGTTCTTGTGCATCGCGGGGGTGCTGGCGGTCTGGTCCAGGGTCTTGTAGAGGCCCTGCAGCTTCTGCTCGGCCTCTTCGACCGTGCCGTGGAGGATCAGCTCGCGGAAGTCCTTGATCTGCGTGCGGTAAGTCGTGTTGCGCCACCGGTTAAGGGCACGACGCTTGAGGTTCTGACGGGCACGCTTCTTGGCACTCAGGGAATGGGCCATGGGGATCGGTTCCGGGGTCGGGTCCTGTCGGACGGTTCAATTCGTAAAAGGGCACAGCCAGCCGCCCGAATCGGGACGACGGCGAGCCGCGTATTATGCGCGAAACCAGTTCGGGAGGCAAGCGGGGGCTGGATGGATTTGGCTGAGCCGTTGGCCGACGAACACCGGGCCTCATGCGTCAAACCAATCGGCGAGCCCGGCGGTCGCAGTCCGCCGGCTGGCCAGGGGATCATTCCTTATGGCTCGACCAGCCGTCGGACTTCCAGGGTAACTTGTCCGGGCATCTCCGCGTCGGCCGGGGCGACCTCGACAATACGGAAAAGGGCCATTGTGCCGTCACAGGTGGTGGCAAGGATGATGGAACCTCCAGCGACTGCTTCAGATGGATAGACCTGGATTTTTTGGTCTTTAACAAGAGCGACGCACGCCTGTGGTGTGCTATCCCATAGTGCTGCGTCAACGAGGTACAAGGAGCAGGCAATACGCTGTAAAAGAGGACGCCCCTCGTCGTTGTGGGTCAGCAGTAGATCGATCTCGTGCTCTTCATAGAACATTGCTAACGCGTCGGCATCGAGTTGTTCCTCGGGCCCGGTCACGCTACGGGCCGCATCCAGGTCCAGTAGACACCGCGCGCCGGGGGCCTGGGTGTTGAGTATCACTCGTGTGGGTTCGCTGAACCTGTGGTTTGGCGTCACGCCGATGCGCTGCTGTGTGATTTCGTCAGGTTCGAGGGAATCGAAAAGCGTAAGATCGATCGGGGCGAATCTATGGGTTTGGATACTCAGGCGCTGGATCTCAACGCGGTCAAGGTCTTCAAGCGGTATCCGAGTAACTTGAT
>JBITAC010000171.1:0-16794 GCA_044439905.1 Phycisphaerales bacterium JB063
GCGATCGGCGAGCGGTTTGTCCGGGCGGCGCTGGCGGGTGACGCCGAGGCGATGCGTGCCGACACGGCCGAGGTGTTTGTCCTGCACGACCCGCAGCCGACCGAGCGCATGCTGCCGCATGTCGCCGAGCTGCTGCGTAACGAGATCAATGTGGATCTTGATGACGACAACCACGAACTCCCCATCATCGCGATCACCGGCCGTCTGCGCGAGGGCGGCATCCTGCTACGCAACAAGGAAGGATCGGCAACGCCCTACACCGCGATCCTGACGATCCACGATGGCGAGCGTTGGCGTGTGATCGCGGCCCGCTCGTGGCACCGGGACGCCGTCATAGGGGCGATACAAAACCTCTTTGATTTTCGACGCGATTCAATCGGCTATGTCCGCCACCAGATCACCGGAGAGCTGCCCGTCGCCTTCGGCGGTAGCCGGACGGGGGCCGTGCACCGAGCCGAGTCTGCGGTCGTCGGCCTCAACCAAGACGGGCAGATGACCATGCAATGGCACGGCCGCGGCCGACACATCGCCACGAGCCAGCTCACCCGCGACGACACCGACGGCGTCGTCCACATCGACCACACCGACCTGAAGATCCACCACAACCGCGGCACGCTGACCTACAACGATATCGTACTCAAGCACAACGACATCCTGCTGCCCGACGGCACCCGGCTGGTGACGATCGACGGCCAGCTCGCCGTCCTCAAAGACGGCAACGCCGACCTCCTCCCGCCCGGCGGGACCGTAAGCATCAACCTCACGGACCACCGCTACGAGATCATCGGCCCCGCCCCGCCGGGCAATAATGCAGGAGGTGCGCCCGATGGCGCGGCTAATGATAACAACGGCGCACGCAGCCAGGCCGAGGACTTTGCCCAGCCGATGGGGGAGGCGATCGCGGCGATGGACGCCCAGGCGTTAGGCGCGTTGCTTGAACGCGGGGCCGACCCCAACGCCCCGCTGCCCAACGGGCTGCTGCCGCTGCACGCGGTGGTCAGCGCCCGCGACCGCGCGGGGAGTTGGGCCGACCCGGCATATGACGACGCACTCAACAACCGCGCTGTCGCCTGCGCCCGCCTGCTGGTCGAGGCCGGGGCCAACCCGTGGGCACGCATGATCGCCCGGGGCTCCGACGGGGCGTGGTGGTACAACATGGAGCAGCCCGCGCTCGACACCATCACCCCGGGCAACATGCGTGAGAAGCCGCTGTACACCTACCTCAAGGGGCTGATGCAGCCGAGGATGGCCGAGCTACGCCGGGAGGTACACACGACCCTGCTCGCGTTTGTCCAGGCAGCAATGGACGATGATGTCGAGGCGATGCTGGCAACCGCCACACCGGTCTGGCCGAGCCACCGCAACCATTTCCCGCAGTTCATCACAGCGAGAGCCGAGGACTACCGCGAGACCTTGGATACACCAGCCGGGGATCGGGCGGTAGTCCTGCCTATCGAAACCGATTGGGTCCGGGAGCAAGAAGCAGGCGTCCTACTCCGCAACCGTGACGGGGCCGAGAAGACCTACACCTTGTTCCTCCTGATCCACGACGGCAATGGCTGGCGGGCGATCGAGTCAATAGAAACCGATCGTGAGGACATCAGTTCCTACGTCTGGAACCTGCACGGCCAATACCCGCTGGTCCACTACATCCGCTTCGCCGCGTCGCGCCGAATCCCGCCGATCATGCACGACACCACTGCCCCGCAAACGCTTCGGACCCACGACAGTGAGACGGCAGTGATCCGCTCTGACAGGACCGGCCGCATCGTCGTGGACTGGATAGGCCAAAAGGGTGTCGTCGCCCAGACCTGCCTCGGCCTGCCAGACGCCGAGGGCGTCGTCCATGTCGTTCCGGCCATACACAACGCGGCCCAACTCCTCGAAGCCGCCGGCCAAGACATGCGTTTCACCCACGACACCGTCACGCTCCCCGACGGCGCGACACTGCGTGTAGACGACGCGGGCCGGCTGGTCCTGCGGCAAGGTGACGATACCCAGCCCCTTCCTGCCGGCGCAGCGGTCCGCGTGTCGTTGGGGGAAGACACCTACGAGGTAGTCGCGGAAGCGGAGGCCAATCCGGACGCCAAGCCGGTCGCTCCCGCCGCGCCGGTCGCGGGGTAGTGATGCCGCCTCGCGATACCATCGGCCGAGCACGCCAATCCATCCGAACCTGTTTAGTAAGATGGGGCGGGCGTCTCGCCCGTTATCACGGCGCAGCCGTGAGCCTGTTGTGTCAGGCCTGCGGCCTGATGGCGGGCGAGACGCCCACCCCACCGAAGACTTCTTAGACATGTTCTCAGGAGGCCGACCATGCCCGCCCACCCGCTGACCGCCCTGACGTGCCTGATCACCATGCTCGCCTTGATCGGCTGCGCACACGACACACCGGCCGCTCCCCCCGACACCCGCATCCTCGCGATCGACATGCAGCGCCTCGCCGCGGGCGATCTCCGCCAAAACGTCGTCATCCGAGACGGCGACGTCATCCGCGTAAGCGAGTCGACGCTCTACGAGCCCAGCCAACTCTCGTCTCTACGCGAGACCGACTACCGCGCTTCGCAGTGGGTGCTGCGGGCCGGGGATAGAGTCGATGTCGCGATCTACGAACTGGAGACGCCCGGCGTCGAGTACATCCAGGCCGTGCGGATCGATGCCAACGGGGACCTGCGCCCTTACAAGATCGGCCCGATCCGCGCCGCCGGGCTGACGACATACGAACTGGCTGACGCGATCAGCCATAAGCTCGAAGCCGACGGCACCCTGCGACACGCGACCGTCTCGGTCTACCTCCGCTCCGGCTACGGGACGTTCTCGGTGGAGGGCGTCCCCCTCGCTTCGACAGGCCCGATGCCTCCGGGCACCTGCGCCCTAGCGAGCACAGACACGCGCCTGCTCTCTGCGCTCAAGCAATCCGGCGGTCTCCCCGAGTCGTACACCCACCTCTATGTCCTCCGACCCCAGCCCGAGCCCGGGTTCCGGCCGCTGCCCGGGCCGCTGTCGGACCATCCGATCGGCAAACATACTTCCCGTTTCTCCGTAAAAGAGCGAGCACAGGGGGAAGAGCCGGGGCAGGTCCAAGAAGCAGCCGCGACGCCTCTATTTTTCCGTACCTCCGACGAACTGCCCGACCACCAGCCCGACGCGGTGCTGTCGGTGAACGGGACCGGCCTGCGGGTCGGGCTCGATACCGGGGCGGGGATGCCTGTGGCGCTGTTCGATAACGCCGCCCGCCTCCTCGGCCTCGAGACGCGCCCCGATGAGAGTGACCGGTTCCGATGGGCCACCGCGACGTTCGACGCCGACCGCGACGGCACCCCAAGCCCCCCGACCGATGTCCGCATTTTCCCGGCCCCACCCGGCGCTCAGGTCGCCGGTATCATCGGTTGGCCGACCCTTAAGCAGTCGGTCTGGGTGCTGGACTACCCCCAACGAAGGCACACACGGCACGACGAACTGCCGGTCGAAATCGCGGAGCGATGGCAATCGTTCCCGATCGTGTCAGTCCCCGGCCATGTGCTTGCGATCGAGGTCGCCGACGGGGAAGACACACATACCGTCAAGATCGATACGGGATCAACCGGCGGGGTCTACCTCAGCGACACACGCTGGCGGGCATGGGTCGAGGACCACCCCGACGCTTGGACGACGCTCAAGGCGATCTACAGCCCGGCGATCGAGAACGGGTTCCTTGCCTTACAGGTCGCCTACCCCGATGACTACGTGCTGGGCGATCTATGGCTGGGGGTTGTTGCGCTCAGCCCCGCCTTCGCACAGGTCAACATCGCGGGCCAAAACATGGCGAATGACACATCCACGATCGGGGTGGGTGCATTGCGTAACCGGGCAATGTGTATCGACGGGCCGGGCGGGCGTGTTTACTTTGGCCCGAGAGTGGAGCCGCATGCAAACGACACGGCCTGCGGAATCAACCTTGCCCAGGCGACCTTCATCCCCACGTCGCAGGACGATGGGCCGATGGCCGCGCATGTGATCGAGGGCGGTGTGGCATATCAAGCCGGCCTGCGTGACGGCGACCTGCTGCTAGAAGTTGACGGGATGGACGCCTCGCAATGGCGGACCGACCCGCGTATCAGGCCGAGCCAATTCCTCCAGGCACCCGCGGGATCCACCCTGCACCTGCTCATCATGCGAGATGGAGAGGACATCGCAATCGACATCCGGCTCGAAGCCCTGCATGAGGATGATTGACTTGCGATGTCATGCTCTTGATCAGGTCAACTCTAGGTGCAAAATCAGTTCACCGATACCACTTCCACCCCATGGTGTTTCTTGTGCCCCCCACCGTGGCGGCGTTGCGAAAAAATCTTGACCGCCGGACCCCATCCATTATGATGACACCTGTAATCGTTTACGCCTGTCATCGATACTGCCATGAAAACACCTCCCGCCCTCTCCGATGCCGAATGGGAAGTGATGAACGTCGTCTGGGACACGCACCCGGCGACCGCCGCCCAGGTTGTTGACGCACTGCCCAGGCGCTCATCCCAGACGGTCAAGACCCTCCTCAACCGCCTCCTGCACAAGGGCGCGCTACGCTACGAAGCCGAGGGCAAGCGGTACCTCTACTGCCCGGCCATGACGCGCGAGCGCTGCCTGCGGCAGGCGAGCAAGTCGTTCATCAACCACGTCTTCTCGGGCGACCCCGGCTCATTGGTCAGCCACCTGATCGAGCACCACCGGCTAAGTGAGCAAGACCTCGCCGCACTGCGGGACCAACTCGATGAAGCGAAAAAAACCAGCATGAAACGCCGACGATGACCGATGCACTGCCCGCTATCGTGATGCATCACCTGCTGACCGCCGGGCCCCAGGTGGCGGCGCTCGCCGTCCTCATCGGCGTTGTGCTGCTGATCTTCCAGGGGCGGATCGCGCCGCGATGGCGGCACCGGCTGTGGTGGGTGGTCGCGCTGCGCCTGGCGCTGCCCATACTCCCCGCCAGCCCGGTGAGTCTGTACCAGTGGCTGCCCGCCCCCAACGCTGCGCCACCCACGCCTGCCGCAAACATACCGGCCCTCTCGGCAACACCCCCACCGCAGCAAGCCGTGCCGAGTAAACAGCCGCCCACCCGTGACAACGCCGGCAGCACGCATTCGCCCCCGCCCTCGCTGCTGACGGGCCCAACGCCCCAGCAACTCCTACTCGCCGACCCGACACGCCCCGCAGGCCAAGCGGAGCCTGACACCTTGGTGGCAAGCGATACGGAGGCCGACGCAGCGGCGACACCCGCACTAGAGCCGGGCGGCACGGCGGCAACCCGTCCCGACACCGAAGCAAACACATCGTGGTACCGGCTCGCGGCCTTGACCACCTGGCTCGCGATCGCGGGCCTGCTCTTCACACGCACGCTCATCGGGTGGTTCTCGCTCCGGCGACGGCTGCGCTACGACACCACCGCAGCCAGCCACCACGCGCAATCACTGCTGGACATCGAAGCCCGCATCCTGAAGATCAAGTCGCCCCCCCGGCTGCGACAGACGCCCGGCCTGCCCGGGCCGGTGCTGGTCGGCGTGGTCCGCCCGACCCTGCTGCTGCCCACCGGCCTGGCCGACGCGCTCGACGACCAGGCGCTACGCCTGATCTTCCGGCACGAGCTATGCCACCTGCGCGGGCACGACAACCTGGCCAACTGGTTGCTCGCACTGCTTCAGGCGGCCCACTGGTTCAACCCCCTGGCGTGGTGGGCGATCGCGCAGCTCCGCGCCCAGCGCGAGCTGGCGCGCGATGCGAGGACCGTTGCGCCACACCCCACCGACAGTCCATGCCACGCGTCCCGCGACCACGCTCGGCGATACGCCGAAGCGCTGCTCGTGGTGGCCCGCTTCTCGATCGATCACAACAGCCTGCTTGCGTGCCACCCATCCTCCGTCACCAGCGCAGCCGTACGCGACCGCAAACACCTGTCCCGGAGACTCGCCATGCTCGACCTCGCCGACCGTTTTCGCCTGCGTCACTCGCTGTTTGCCTGTGTGCTGTTGGTGGTGCTGGGCATCACGGGGCTGACCGTTACGCAGGGACACAGCGAAGATGCGCAAACCGCACCAGCAGATGAACCCGCCGCACAAACCGCTCAACCGGCGGGCGCTACCGACGCGCAGCCGGCGTTGGATGGTGCGGATGCACCGACCGAAGAAGACACGGCCGCACGCACCGCGCGGCAGATCGTCTCTTTGGATTGGGACAACATCTCCTTCGAAGACGCGATCGCCGACCTTGAACAGCAGACCAGCCTGTAGATCACGATTGATCCGGTGATTCAGGAGGTGGTCGATGAGCTCGATCCGTCACAATCGCACCTCTCAACCACGCTTGCGCGTATGCCGCTGGAGTCGGCGCTGAGACTCGCCCTCGACCTGCTTCCCGGCGAACGCCTACATGATGTCTTCCCGCCAGTCGATGCAAGATGGACACTTGAAGACGGCACGCTCCACCTCGGCCTCGAAACGGTAGAGCTTGGCGTTTACGACATCCGTGATCTCACGACGCCACACCAACGCGATATGACCGAAGCGCCGTGGACCCTTGAGGAGAAAGAAGCCAAGCGGCTGGAACTCGTGGAGCAGCTCCGAACACTCATCCACAACACTGTCGGAGATCACGAACATTGGGCCGGCAGGTATGCCGAGACTGAGTACGGTGGGACCATCATGGCGCATCTGGGAAGCTTCATCATCCGAACGACACCCACGAACCACCGCGAGGTACTCGGCCTACTGAGCCGGTTGAGAGCAGCGCACGGCATCCAGATTTCTTACGAATCCCAGCTCTATCTACTTGACAACGAAACAATCATCGAAGTCTTCTCGCAGGACAGCCAAATCCTCACAGCGGGCAAAGAAGGTTTCCGTGCGGTACATGCCCAACGGCTATATGGCAACCGATTTCTTGAACACGAGGACGGATCATGCGAGCTCATTGCCGGTAGAACGCCTACGGGTTTTAGCGGGGTCTCAATGATTTCTCAGGAGCAGCGCGACGCGCTGACACAACGCGTCGCCAATTCAGAGCAGAACGATTTTGCTCTTGACATCCCAAGGCTCACCGATTTCAACGGCCGGCAACCCTGGGTCATGATCGCGCAGCATCTATCCTACATCTCTTCCCTTGAATCAGATGACAGTACCGATGAAATCGAACCCACGATATCGACGACAGAAGCGGGCATGCTGCTCCTGATCGAAGGCACCGTGTCGGCAGATCGTGAGTATGTCACGATGCGGGTGGAGTGCGAAGTCGCGGCGATGGCCGGCATGCCATTGGTCTTACCTCACGACGGCGATATCGATAAGGGCTTCATCGAGATCCCGCAGATCGATCGGGCCACAATGAGTACGACCCTCAGCATGCCCAAGGACGAATGGTACATCCTGATCGGCCCATTGCTTCAAGGAAAAATCAACGATGACGCCGACGACCCGGCCGAGTACACCGACACGCGCCGCATCGTGCTACTGATCAAGCCGACGATCATTGAACTGCAAGAACAAGAGGCCGAGTTTGAGGGGCTCTTGCCGCAAGGAGAAGCCGGGCCTGAGTGAGATAGCGTCGCCGAGGACTTGCTCGTTCGAAACAGAGGCCTATGGCCCTAGTCTGGTGATCCCAGCCAGCCGGTAGCTCGTGCTCCGGCCGCCGGCGGGGTTCTTGGTCAGGATGCCTCGGTCGAGCAGCTCGCGGATATCGCGGAGCGCGGTGTCGTTAGAGCACTCGGCCAACTTCGCGTACTTGGAAGTCGTCAGGTGGCCCTTGAAGTTGTCGAGCATCCGGTTGATCACACAGCGCTGCCGGTCGTTGATAGGCTGCTGGTTGATCTGCCGCCAGAGGTCGGCCTTCTGCAAGACCACCTGCAAGGATCGGTCGGCCGCGTCCACTGTGCCGCCGAGGAACCAGGCAAGCCAGGCGGTAATGTCGAGCGAACCCTTCTGTGAGGATTCGAGTTGCCGGTAGTAGTTCTTCCGATCGGCCTCGATCCCCGACGACATACTGTAGAAGCGTTCCTTCGTGCCGTCGGCCTGAGCGAGCGTCATATCAGCGATCGCCCGCGCGATGCGGCCGTTGCCATCGTCGAACGGGTGGATCGTGACGAACCAGAAGTGCGCAACACCGGCTTTCAGGACCGGGTCGATGCTGGGCGGCGACTCGAACTACGTCAGGAACCGCTCCATCTCTTCGGGCACCCGCTCCGCTCCGGGGGCCTGGTAATGGACGCGCTCCTTGCCGATCGGCCCCGAGACGACCTGCATCGGACCGGCCTCGCCGGTCCGCCCCCCCCACCGTGATCCGGAACATCCCGCTACGGCCGGTCGGGAACAACGCGGCGTGCCAGCCGAACAGCCGTTCAGCAGTCAGCGGCTGATGGAAGTTCCGAGTCGCATCGAGCATCATCTCGACTACGCCGTCCACCGCCCTGCCCGGGGTTGGCAGGCCCGCAACATCCAGGCCGAGCTTGCGGGCGATCGACGAACGGACCTCATCGGTGCTCAGGTGTTCGCCCTCGATCGCGGAGGACTTGACCACCTCCTCGGTCAGGATCGACAAACCGGCCTCGGCCTGGAGGTCAAAACCCAGGGCCTCCATCTTCCCGAGGTGCCTCTCCTGATGGTGCCAGACCGCCGCGAGCGGTCCAGCGAGGGCCTCGTGATCCCACCTGAGGGCCGGCCAATCGGGTTATTCATGGATATAGGCCATATTCAACGCACTTTTTGCGGTGATTATATCGGCTATTCACCGCAAAACCGTGATCTGCGACAGCTGCGAGCCGAGAACCATGAATCGCAGAGAAACAGAAAATGGGGCTGATCTCTTGGACCAACGCCTTGACCGCGACCCCGATCGCCAATCAGGCATCACGATCAGAGCGACTCGTGGCAACTCTCGATCAATGCCAAGATCGCGCGCTGGATGGCTGGCGGGAGTGAGTCGAGCCGGACCACCGTTTCTTGGGCTTCGCGGACATTCGAGAGATCGATGACGGTGCGTGCGTCGGATTCTGCGTCACCCCAGACATTTTCGGTTGTTTTCCCCGTGTTTATTGATGTTGCTCGAGTCCAGTAGCGCCCATGTATTGAACAAGCACCGCTGATCAAGCGGTGCTTGTTGTTTAGTTGTGGTTCGAGCGATGCGGATGTTAGTCGCAGTACGCCACCCAGACGCGTTCGTAGTAGCCAGCCCGGACCATGACGCGGTAGGGGTAGCCGCAGGCGTCGTAGTAGGTCCGGTAGACCGGCGCGCGGTAGACGCGTTGGTAGTAGCCGGCGGGCTCGGTGTGGTGGGTCACACGCTCCCGGACGTGGGTGTGGTTGCCGTGCCGACGGACGTCGTGGTGCACGGTGGTCACGTGGTTGTGGTCGCCGTGACGACGGACGGTCACGTGGTCGTGGTGGGACGAGCGTCGGCTGGTCCGGTGGGCTGAGGACCGGTAGGTGTAGCTGTGATGGCTATACCCGCCGCCGCCGTGGTAGCCACCGGAGTAGCCACCGCCGGAGTAGCCGCAGCCCCCGGCCGACGCGTCGGTCCCGGCAAAGCCGGCGGCGACAGTGGCGACGCAGAGTACGGCTCCGTGCATCAGTTTTTTGGTCAACATGGAAAAGCTCCTGCTGAAGGAAGGTGCATGGCACGGCGAGGCCTCGAAACTCCGTGCCGCGCCCCGGGCAACATGCCCGTGAAAGTGCGCCCGACGGAACGTCCATCGGGACCGTACCCGCCGGAGGAAAAGGACGGGCACGCAATCTCATGCGTTACAGAAGTCTAGGCGGGGCCAAAGTCGTCAAAGAAAACGGCCTGCGCAAACACGCACCCCGGGCAGCAAAAAAAACCCGCAGAGGCCTCCGCGGGGCTTGATCACTGTTTACATCGATACAAAACCGTCTGACGCCCTACCGCCCGCGCCGACGGAACTTCGCACCGATCCCCCGCTGGGGCATGTTCTTGGGGATCTTGCCATCCGGGAACATCGCCTTGAGCTCGGCCTCGGACATGCCGCCGTGCTCTTCCTGCTTGGGCCCGATCACGCGGTCGGCGGGGGTCGTCCGGCTTGAACCACGCTTCGCATCCGACTCACGCTGCTCACGCACATCGTCAGGCACCCGGCCCGGCTTAAAGCTCGGGTAACGCATCTGCTCGATCATCGCACCCGACAGCTTCTCGATCTCCGTCAGGTGCTGGCCCTGGTCGGGCGTCACAAACGTCCACGCGATCCCGCGACGCCCCGCCCGCGCGGTCCGCCCGATCCGGTGGACGTACACCTCCGGGTCGTCGGGCAGGTCGTAGTTAATCACGTGCGTGATGTGCTCAACATCCAGGCCACGCGCCGCGAGGTCCGACGCGATCAGCACGTCGAGCTTGCCCTTGCGCATCTGCTCCATGACCTTGTTTCGCTTGGACTGGTGCAGGTCGCCGTGGATCTCACGGGCCGAAATGCCTTTGTCCTTGAGGTACTGCGTCACCTTCCGCACGGTCATCTTCGTCCGGCAAAAAACCACCGTCGTGTCCGGCTCCTCGTTGCGCAGCAGGTGCAGCAGCAGCGTCCGCTTGTCCCAGGGCTCGACGCTGATGTACTTCTGATCCACCAGCGAAACCGTCAGCGAGCCCGAGACGGTCGTGATCTTCTCGGCGTCGTCCTTCATGAACTGACGCGCCAGCGACTCGATCTCACGATCCATCGTCGCGGAGACGAAGATCGTCTGATGATCGCCCTTGATGTTGCCCAGGATCTTCTTGATGTCGTCGCGGAAGCCAATGTCGAGCATCCGGTCGACCTCATCGAGCACGGCAAAGCGGAGGTTCTTGAACGAGAGCTGGCGTCGGGAGTAGAGGTCCATGACCCGGCCCGGCGTGCCGACGATGAGGTGGCCGCCGCGTTCGAGGGAGTCCTGCTGGTCGCGCATGGATTCGCCGCCGATGATGGACGTGACACGGAGGTCCGTGCCCTGCGCGAGCTCCTGCATCTCCTTGGTGATCTGCACCGCGAGCTCGCGTGTGGGCGCGAGGACGAGGGCCTGGCCCTTGATGTCGGGGTCGGCGAGGTGGAGGATGGGGAGGGTGAAGGCGGCGGTCTTGCCCGTGCCGGTGCGTGCCTGGCCGATGACGTCTTTGCCCTGAAGTGCGACAGGGATGAGTTCGGCCTGGATGTCGGTGGGGTGGGTAAAGCCGTAGCTCTTGATGCCGGTGAGGACATCTTCGCGGAGGCCGAGGTCGTCAAAGGTGACGTCGGTGTTCAGGATATCTGACATGTTATGCAGGTCGCTTAGTGCGCTTGCGCGAGGCAACGTGCAGCGCGGCGTGTTTTATGGCAGGATGTCTCGGCCGGTGCCGATCATCACTACGTTGCGGCCGGATGCCGCACGATGCGGCATGTGAACCCGGTAGAGCCCGCCCCGCCTTTCGGGAACCCTTTGTTCCGTGTCTGGGGCGTGCTGGCCGCTTCGTTTGCCCATGAAGCGACCCTGTCAATGGATGACTATAGGGAGCCGGTCGTGGTGATACAAATCAAGTCGCGTTTCCCGATGGCGGACCCGGTGCGGATGGAGGCGCCGGCGAGTGATGACCTGAGCTGGCTCGAGGTCGACCTGGGCCGGGTCGAGGCCAACGCCAAGACCGTCCGCGGGCTGCTCGACGGCAGGCTCGCGGGCCCTGCCGAGGCCGCCCCCACCGCTGGTCGGCGGGTGAAACTATGTCCGGTGCTCAAGAAGGACGCCTACGGCCTGGGGGCCGTGACGATCGCCCACCGCCTGGCGCGGGCGGGCTGCGCGGACCTGCTCGCGGTCTACTCCCCCGACGAGGCCGAGCGTCTCGTGGCCGGGGCGGTGACCACGCCGATCCTCGTGCTGATGCCCATGCGTTCGCTCCGCCGGACCGACAGCTTGTACCGCCACGCCGTCGCCGAGAAGCTGCACCTCTCTATCCACGACGTCCAGCAGCTCGACGAGATCAACGCCATCGGCCAGCAGCTCGGGATCAAGATCCCCTGCCACCTCTACGTCGACACCGGCATGTCGCGCTCCGGGCTCAGCGTCGCACAGGCGCTGCGCCTGCTCGCCTCGACCACCGCGCACCGCTACGTCCGCATCGCCGGCATCTTCACCCACTTCGCCTGCAGCGATACCGACCCCGCCTTCACCGCCAAGCAGTACGACGCCTTTACCGCCCTGCTCGACGAGGCCGGCGACCAGCTCCCGGCCGACTGCATCCGCCACGCTTCGAGCAGCGCCGCCACACTCCGCGATACGGCGCTCCACTTCGACATGGCCCGGCCCGGCATCGCCATGCTCGGCTACGCCGACAGCAACAACGCCACACTCCTCCCCGCCATGCGCTGGTGCTCACGCATCGTCCACACACAGCCATACCCCCAGGGCACACCCGTCTCCTACGGCTGCACCCACACCCTCCAACGCGACTCCGTCCTGGGCATCGTCCCCGTCGGCCACGGCGATGGCTACCCCGTCGCGCTCTCCAACCAGGCCACCGTCCGCGTCAACCACACCGACTGCCGCGTCCTGGGCACCGTCAGCATGGACCAGATCGTCATCGACCTCACCGACGCCCTGCACGACCCCATCGCCGGCACCGAGCAGCCCCCCGAAGCGCTCATGGGCCAGCTTGTCGAGGTCTACAGCAACGACCCCGCCGCCCCGCACGCCCTGCCCAACCTCGCCAAGCTCGCCGGCACCAACGCCTACGAACTGCTCTGCAGACTGTCACCAACGCTGCCGCGGAAGTATCTGCAGGGGTAAAGCGTGTTTTGCTCACTCGCCCAGGTAAGTGTCATGACGACGCAAGAAACGCGCGATCTGCATACTGCTCTGATGGCTATTGCGACGAAGTCAGCCCCGCTACTCTTGCCATTCATCGTGGTGCTAAGCACTGTCGGCGGCCTATGGAGTCGGCATGGCTCCACTTTCGGACTGGCCAATGTCGGGCTTGCCGTTTTCGCGTCTTTACTGCCGGCATTGATCGGGTTCGTCACAGGCACTGCGTTGTGCCTTGCCGACTGGAGCATCCCTAAACTGCGCGTCTTCTGGTTTTATCTGTTTCTTTTGCTTTGCGCGATAACCGTATGGTTGGGCTACATACTTGGACAAGCGCTTGACTTCTAAACAGAACGCCCCACAGCGCGCCCTGCGTGACGTTGCGTGGCATCCAATCGAGTTGAATCCAACTCAACCGCGAGGCGGCGGCCCGGCCGCGAACCGATTGCATGCGCCGTTTCAGTCCGCGATTTCGCCCTCTTACTTCCGGCAGGCGAGGTCTTTGCTCAGTACCTGCTCGAGGACCGACGCCCGGTAGGCGGGGATCGGGAAGAGTTTGACGAGCTGGCGTTTGGCGTAGAGCGGTAGGCCGTAGCGGTCGATCCGTGCCGACGCGACGCGGCGTTTGTTGTCCAGCCAGAGCCCGAGGCGTTCGAACGCGCCGACCGAGCCCTCCGCGTGCTCGGTCGACAACGGGTAGCCGTAGGCCTGCAGTGTCTTGCCGAGCTTCCGCTCCAAGGCGCTGAGCTCCTGCTTCGACCACGACCGCCATCGCTCGGCCGGGGAGGGCTCGGGCCGGCTATAGGTCGTCGTCTCTTCGAAGCTGTACATCGCTTCGGTAAACGGCAGGCCGAGGAACGCGCAGATCGCCGCGAGCGTGGCGTCCGAGTCGCGTACAAAATCCTCGAAGCGTATCTCGATGTACTGGTCTTCACGCAGCTTGGGTTTAAGCACTTCCCACTCGCGCACCGCGCGCAGCCAGACATCCGACGCGTAGTACTTGTTGCCTGCCAGCAGCATGCCCACGACCGAGTTGGCGACATCGCGCCCATCACGGATGAGGTGGATGTACTTCGCATCGGGGTAGTAGCGCGGGATGTGGGTGTAGTCGTGGTGGATCGTTGCGCCAGCCACCGAGCTGCCCTGCTCGATCGCGCGCTGCGTGAGCAGGTGGTCGATCTGTTTAGCAGTGCCCAACGACGGATCGGCCGTCAGCCCCGACTCGCGGTAGACCCAGTCGGCCTCGAGCCGGGCGAGGTAGTCGTTGGGCGCGGGGCTGTTGCCCTGCTCGTCGAGGTAGCGGAAGAGAAACTCCGACTCGTGCAGGAACGTGATCTCGGGGTGATAGTCCAGGCACAGCCGCAGCAGCGTTGTACCCGAGCGCACCGAACCGACCATAAACACGGGCTGGGGGGATGACATCGTCTTCGTGACCTCTTCGGGCAATGCACACGTCCTTCGCGGGCGGTGTCTGAACTCTAGCCGCAGCCGGGCCGCGCGACCCGCGTAGGCCGATAAACACACAGCCTGCTGTTGGAATCGGTCAGCGGAGGCCAGAGCTTCAGTTGTTTTCGGCCCGGTCGGCGGGCAAGGCAGTCCATCCCAACCGGTACGTTGCCCAGACGCTACAGATAGCGCTCCAGCACCCCGATCGCGGCGGCGACCTGGACCGCGCCGCCCTCGACATCCATCAACGCCGGCGCAGCCATCGCCAATAGCGCCCGCTTCAGGTTCGCGAGCTCGGCCCAGTCGCTGCCCGGGTCGATCCCGTAGTCCTTGAGATGCCGCGCGATGCACTGCACCGGCTTCACCCCGCCAAGCCGCTTGGGCCGGGCCCAGTACAGGTGCTCCAGGTACACCGCATCCTCGACCCAGTGCCCGACGTGGATGTTCGCCAGGTCGAACAGCACCGCCGGCCCGTCGGGCGGCGCGACACGTGTCATCGCGTTGCCCAGGTGCAGGTCGCCGTGGCACCAGGTGTCGTGGGGCCGATCGCGCCACTGCTTGAGCCAATCGGGCAGCTTCTTACTCGCCTGCTTGAGCGCTTTTTTCCAGCGCTGCGACTCGGGCAGCATGCGTGGCGTGGCGTGCTTGCGGGCGCGGTCTAAAAGCTGCTCCCAGTCTCGGCGTTTGGGCTTGCCCTCGGGCTTCGCGATCCGCGTGCTGGCGTAAAAATGCGCCGCCGCCTCGCAGACCAGCTCGACCGCCTGCTCGCCCCACTTACGGCCCACCGGGCCATACGGCAGACGCTCCATCACCACCCAGGCCAGGTCGTACCCACCCAGCGCCGTGCCGTGCGCATGGATCCGCGGCGTGATTTCATCGCTCGACAGACGCACCAGCCACCGCCGTTCGGCCGGGCCCACCGGCATCTTCACCACCACGTCGTGCTCAACGCCCTTCTCGTCGGTCCACACGCTGTACCCCGTCAACGCCCCGCCCCGCTGCCAGTCCGTGCGGAACCAACGCACCGTCGCGAGCCGGCCCGCGCACACCTCCAACAGCACCGGGGCCAGCGCCGCACCAAACGGCTGGGCCGCCAGCGGCTCGTCGGGCAACGACTCAAGCGGTTCGGGGGCAGCGGGGGTAAGGTCAGCGGGCTTGGCCTGGGGGGCCAGGCCCTGGACGTGCTCGAGCGCGTCGGGCTGATCCATCGACAGCCGCCTTTCGCAGCGAAGTAGGACCGGGACAAGTCTGAACCGGTGAAGCAACCCCACCCCACCACAAAGCTACACAACAACCCATCTTCCCGCAAGACAAAAACAACGCCAACCCCTACGATCACCGCCCCGACACTTCGACACACCCCAAAACGCAGCAGGAAACACCCCATGCGCGACAGCCGACTCGACAAGCTCGCCGACGTCCTGGTCAACTACTCCGTCAACATCAAGCCCGGCATGCTCGTCCGCATCAAGGGCGACCCCGTCGGCATGCCGCTCATCGAGGCCATCGTCGAGCAGGTCGTCAAGGCCGGCGGCCACCCCGTCCTCCGTATCGCGCCCGCGTCATGCAACGACATCCTCATGCAGGACGGCAGCGACGAACAGCTCCAGTACGTCAACCCGCTCGATATCGCGGAGGTCGAGCACATCGACGCGTCGATCGGCCTGTGGGCGGACGTCAACACCAAGGCCGGCACACGCCTCGACCCCAAGCGCGGCGCGATGCGCAGCGCATCGCAGAAACCCGTGTTCGAGCTGTTCATGAAACGCGCCGCCGCCGCCGAGGACCCCGCCAAGCACCCGGGCGTCAAACCCCTGTTCTGGGTCGGCACGCAGTACCCCACCCACGCCTCGGCCATGGACGCCGAACGCTCGCTCCGCGAGTACGAGGACTTCGTCTTCAAAGCTGGCCACCTCGACCAAGACGACCCCGCCGGCGTATGGCGCAACATCCGCGCCCAGCAGCAGAAGGTCGCCGACTACCTCACGGGCAAAAAACTCATCCACTTCCAGACCAACGCCGGCACCGACCTCAGGGTCAACATCGACGGCATGACGTGGATCAACTGCGCGGGCGAATGTAACTTCCCCGACGGCGAAGTCTTCACCGGCCCCAACCTCAATCACGCCGACGGCGGGGTCAACGGTGTCGTGAAGTACAGCTTCCCCGCCGTCCATAACGGCCGTGAGGTCCACGACATCAGCTTCACCTTCGAAAAAGGCAAGGTCGTCAACGCCACCGCAAGCAAGAACCTCGACTTCCTCACCGCCATGCTCGACATGGACGCGGGCGCACGATTCGCCGGCGAAATCGCGGTGGGCACGAACTACGCCATCACCGAGTACACCAAGAACACGCTGTTTGACGAGAAGATCGGCGGGACGTTCCACCTCGCCGTCGGGGCCGGCTACCCCGAGACGGGCAACACCAACGAGTCAGGCCTGCACTGGGACATGGTCTGCGACATGCGCCCGCGCAAACACGAAGACGGCACCACCGACCCGACCTCCGGCGGGACCATCACCGTCGACGGCGAAGTCATCCAACGCGACGGCGTGTTCGTGTTTGATGGCTGGCCGGG
>JBITAC010000172.1:0-17327 GCA_044439905.1 Phycisphaerales bacterium JB063
CCTCCCCCGACGGCGAGGGCCCGTCACTCGTCGCCATCAACACCCAGGGCGACTACAACGCCGGCAACAACTGGAAGGCCTCCACCGCCACAAACGGCACGCCCGGCAGCGCCGAAGCCCAATCCCTCCCCGGCGACATCAACGGCGACGGATTCGTCGGTGCCGAAGACCTCGACCAGCTCCTCGCGCTCTGGGGCGACGACGCCGCATCAAGCCCCCAAGCAAACGCCGCCGACCTCGACGCCAACGGCACCGTCGGCTCAGGCGACCTCAGCATCGTCATCGCCAACTTCGGCAACGGAACACCCCCCGCCAACCCCACCTCCAACGGCGAAACACCCACCGACAACGACAACGGGAACGACACCGGCAACGGGAACGACAACACCAACGACGACAACAACACCAACGGCAACGCCGGTGACAACACCAACGGCACACCAGATAACACAGGCACCGACAACAACGCAGGCGCGGGCAACAACACCGGCACCATGCACCCCACCTCCAAACCCACCCCCCCCACACGCGAACCCAACACGAACACCACAACCCCACGCGGAATCGCCAACACCCCGCTCAACCCCCGAGAACAACAAGCCGCCAACACCCGCCCCAAACCCGATGCACTCGCACTCACCCAACCCCTCCCCCAACGCCAAGACCACAACCAACCCAACCCCAACACCAACAACACCCCCAAACCCCGATTCAACGCACTCGCAATGCGATAGGGGAACACCCATTGGCTCCAGAGTGAACGCCGATCCCTGCAAGCATGGGGTGAAAGATCGCGGGAGGATTGAGCGGACTATAGTGGAGACGGCATCGGGCCAACCGACCGTTTCCCCGTGTTTAGTCGATGAGGGCTGTTTTGAATCTTCCTCCAATGCTTCGCGTTTACGCTCCTTGTCTGGTGTTACTGTTCCTTGGCGGATTGCTCGTTGCGGCCCCCGCCGAACGTGAAGCCATCGCCACGCAGGAAACGCCTCTATCGCGCCCGCATGTCAGCATTGTTGACCGGCCCGCGATCGACACGCGTAACAGCCATTACATCAGCAACCGTGCGCCGCTGGCCCCCAGTCGGTTCATCAAGCTGCCGGTCGGCGCGGTGCGGCCTGCGGGCTGGCTGCGCGAGGCGATGGAGCGTCAGCGTGACGGGATGACCGGCGGGCTCAGCGAGATCAGCGCCTGGCTGCAGAAGGAAGACAACGCCTGGCTGTCGCAGGACGGTCAGGGCGAATGGGGCTGGGAAGAGGTGCCCTACTGGCTCAAGGGCTACGGGAATCTTGGGTATCTGCTGGGAGACCCGGAGGTCTTGGCCGAGGCGCGGGTGTGGATCGAAGGGGCCCTCAATAGCCAGCGCCCGGACGGCAACTTTGGCCCGGCCCGGTTCTTCGGCGACGACGGCTCCCAGGACTTCTGGGCCAACATGGTCATGCTGCACTGTCTGCAGTCATACTACGAGTACACCGGCGACGAGCGTGTGATCGAACTGATGACGCGCTACTTCCGCTATCAACTTTCCGTGCCCGACGACAAGATGCTGACGCACTACTGGCAGCACATGCGTGGCGGCGACAACCTCTACCCGATTTACTGGCTGTACAACCGTACGGGCGACGTATTCCTGCTCGACCTAGCGGACAAGATCTACCGCAACACCGCGGACTGGGCGATGGACGGCGATCTGCCTAACTGGCACAACGTCAATATCGCGCAGGGCTTCCGGATCCCTGCCCAGTACTGGCAACAGACGGGCGACGATCGGCTGCTTAGAGCGTCCTATGACGGGTTCAATGAGGCGCGTGCACGCTATGGCCAGGTGCCCGGCGGGATGTTCGGCGCGGACGAGAACGCCCGCCCGGGCTACGACGACCCGCGGCAGGCGATCGAGACCTGCGGCATTGTCGAGCAGATGTTCTCCGACGAAATCATGCTGCGTATCACGGGCGATCCGTTCTGGGCCGACCACTGCGAAGAGGTCGCGTTCAACACCGCGCCGGCCGCGTTCCTCCCGGACTACCGCGGGCTTCGCTACCTGGTCAGCCCCAATGGTGTGACTTGCGATCGCCATAACCACGCCCCAGGCATTCAGAATGCCGGTCCTTTCACGCTGATGAGTGCGCTCAGCAATCGCTGCTGCCAGCACAATCACTCACACGGCTGGCCTTACTTCGCCGAGAACCTCTGGCTTGCCACCCCGGACAACGGTCTGTGCGCCGCGATGTACAGCGCCTCGGACGTGACGGCTACCGTCGGCGACGGCCACGAGGTGAGGATCAACGAAGCCACCCGCTACCCGTTTGCCGACACGATCACGATGTCGATCGCGCTGGATGGCGTGGTGTCGTTCCCGCTGTACCTGCGTATCCCCGCGTGGTGCGATGATCCAGTGCTGGCCATTAATGGCCAAACGGTTGTGTTTGATGGGGCCGACGAATTCGCCGGTCGGTTTGTCCGCATCGAACGGGCCTGGTCGGACGGCGACACGGTAGAGCTTCGGCTGCCGATGGAGGTCGAGCTGACGCGATGGGAAAACAACCACCACAGTGTGAGTGTGAACCGTGGGCCATTGACCTATTCGCTCAAGATCGGACAAGACTTTGAGGCGATCCCCGCGGACGAGGCGGCGGTGTGGGACGCGCGGTGGCGTGAGGATGCCGCGTTTGAGAATTGGCCATCGGTTGAGATCTTCCCGACGACGCCCTGGAACTACGGGCTGGTTTTAGATGGCGAGCGTTTGCCTGCTGTCGAGGTGCGCGAGCGTGCCTGGCCCGGGGATAACTACCCGTTCACGGCCGAGGCCGCGCCGATCAGTCTCGTCGTGCGGGCACGCCCAATCCCCGGCTGGTCGCTGGACCGCCACGGCCTGGTCGGCGTACTCCAGGACAGCCCCGCGTTTAGCGAGGAACCGATTCAGGAAGTGGAGTTGATCCCGATGGGGGCTGCGCATCTGCGGATTAGCGCGTTCCCCGTGGTGAGTGATGATGACAGTGCCAATCACTGGGCGCCGTCGATCGAGCAGCAGCTTTATCACGCGAGCGCGTCGCACTGCTACGAGGGCGACTGGACCGGCGCGATCTGCGATGGGCTGCTACCCGGCGATGATGTGAACGAAGGCGTGATGCGTCATACGTTCTGGGACCACCGTGGCTCGGCCGAGTGGCTGCAGGCGGAGTTTGATTCGCCGCGTGTAGTCGATGCGTCAGCGGTGTACTGGTTCGATGACCGCGACTCGGGTGGGCAGTGCCGCGTCCCCGCGTCCTGGCGTTTGCTCTACCGCGACGCGGCGGGTCAGTGGCAACCCGTCGAAGGTGTCGCAGCGTACGGCGTCGAACGCGACGCACTCAACCACATCACTTTCGAACCCGTAGAAACCGACGCCTTACGGATCGAGGTACAGCTTCGCGACGACTACTCGGCTGGCTGCTGGGAGTGGCAGCTGCCGGGCACTGTCGACGCAGACCACGACGGACATAACCACGACTAACGCACGACTGACCTGCCTCTTTGATGACACCGGCCCTACCAAGAGCCACGACGATTAGGAACTGCCATGCGGCTACACATTTCAACGACATTGCTCTTCCTCTCGATGACACTACTGCTGGCGGGAGCTCCCATGGCGAACGCGCAGTCGTGGGCTCCCGCCCCGGGGCCGCTGACCACTCCCTGGACCGAGGCGGTCGACCCGACGAACCCACTGCCCGAGTATCCCCGCCCGCAGATGGTGCGTGGACAGTGGCAAAACCTCAACGGCCTATGGGATTATGAAGTCGTCTCCGGTGACGCCCGGCCCGAGGGGTTTGCCGACCAGATCCTTGTCCCGTTCGCGCTCGAGTCGATGCTGTCCGGTGTCGGCGAGAAGATGGCGGTCGGCGATCGGCTGTGGTACCGGCGAAGCTTCACGATCGACAGCGACTGGGATGGCCAGCGCGTGCTGCTGCATTTTGGCGCGGTCGATTGGGAGGCCGAGGTGTGGGTAGATGGCAACCGCGTCGGCCTACACCGCGGCGGTTTCGACGCGTTCAGCTTCGACATCACCGATGCGCTAGACCCCCGAAAAGACGGGCATGAGCTGGTCGTCGCGGTGCGTGACGACACGACCGACAGCGGCCAGGCGGTCGGTAAGCAGCACAACAATCCGCACGGCATCTGGTACACGAGTGTCACCGGGATCTGGCAGACGGTCTGGCTTGAGACGGTCCCGCAGAGCCATATCGCTTCGTTGAAGCTGACGCCGAACCTGGCGGACAGCACGCTCGCGGTCGAGGTCGACGGGGCTCGCCTGCGGGGCCACACGGTACGCCTCACCGCCCTGGACACCCTCGGCGGGGAACGCGTCGTGGCCGAGGCGTCTGGCGCAGCCAACGCGTCGCACACCCTCACACTAGAAGAGGTCCAGGCGTGGTCGCCCAGCAACCCGCATCTCTACGGCCTGCGTGTCGAGTTGCTCCGCAACGGGCAGGTGGTTGACGCGGTCGATTCCTACTTCGGCATGCGCTCGATCGAGATTGGCCCCGACGCCAGCGGGGTCCAGCGCATCCTCCTCAATGGCGAGCCGCTGTTCCAATACGGCCCGCTGGATCAGGGCTGGTGGCCCGACGGGTTGTTCACTCCGCCGACCGATGAGGCCTTGCTCTTCGACATTGAGTTCACGCAACAGGCCGGCTTCAACATGATCCGCAAACACGTCAAGGTCGAGCCCGCGCGGTTCTACTACCACTGCGACCGCTTGGGCATGCTGGTCTGGCAGGACATGCCGCACATGGAGGCCGGCCGAACCCCCAGCCGTGACGAGCGTGAGCAGTACGAAACCGAACTCGCGGCGATGATGGATAACCTCCATAACTCGCCCGCGATCGTCATGTGGGTCCCGTTCAACGAGGGCTGGGCGCAGTACGAGACCGAGCGTGTGACGCAATGGGTGAAGCAGCGCGACCCGAGCCGATTGGTCAACAACGCCAGCGGCTGGGTCGACCATGGCGTCGGCGATGTCCACGACATCCACGTGTACCCTGGCCCCGCGATGCCCGCACTTGAAGAGTACCGCTCGGCGGTGCTCGGCGAGTACGGCGGTCTGGGCCTGCCGGTCGAGAACCACACCTGGCAGTCCAGCGACAACTGGGGCTACCGCAGCTATGAAACTACGCAGGAACTCCGCGCGGCGTATGCCGAGATGATGCCGACACTCGAAACGCTCGTCGGCCTGGGCCTCAGCGCCGCGGTCTACACACAGACCACCGACGTCGAGATCGAGGTCAACGGCCTGCTCACCTACGACCGCCGCGTGGTCAAGCTCGACCCCGACGAACTCCGAGCGTTGCACGCCCCGCTCTACACCGCCACCGAGCGTTTCTCCAGCATCGAAAACATCGTCTCCTCCTCGCAAAAAGAGGGGCAGACATGGCGGTACACCCTGCGGAACCCCGGCGATAACTGGTCGCATCACGACTACGACGACTCGGGCTGGGCGCAGGGCGAAGGCGGCTTTGGCACGGAAGGCACGCCGGGTGCCGTGGTGCGTACCGAGTGGAACACCAACCGCATCTGGATCCGACGCGAGATCGAGCTGCCCGACATGGAAGGCAAGCGGATCGGGATGTGGCTGCACCATGACGAAGACGTCGAGGTGTACCTGAATGGCGAACTGATCCATCGGGCCCAGGGCTATACGAGCGCCTACATGCCGATCTTCCTCCCCGCCGAGGCGGTTGGAGCCGCGCGGGCGGGCGCTAACACACTGGCGGTCCACTGCCGGCAGACCCAAGGCGGGCAGTACATCGACCTTGGCCTGTTCGTTTATGATGACAACGCTGGCGACGGCGAGTAATCTACACCGATCACTTCTTCTTTGAAGGAAACTTATATGTCACTGTTGCGTCCTGTCTTCGCACTGTTTGTCGGGCTCGGTTTGTTCTTCCTTGTTGGCTGTGGGGGCTCGTCTTCGGGCGGCGCGGTCATCGGCTTTGCGCAAGGCGGCAGCGAGAGCTCTTGGCGAGAGGCCGAGACCGAGTCGATCAAGTCGGCCGCAAAAGAGGCGGGCTACGACCTGCGATACGCCAATGCCGAGCAGCGTCCCGATCAGCAGGTCAGCCAGGTCCGCGGCTTTATCGCGCAGGGTGTGGATGTCATCATCATCTCGCCGATCGAGAAGACCGGCTGGGAAGAGGTGCTGGGCGAAGCGCGTGACGCGGGCATCCCCGTGGTGCTGGTGGACCGTGGTATCGACACCGAAGACGAGACGCTCTATTCCACGCTGATCGCCAGCGATTTTGTGGAGGAAGGCCGAATGGCCGCGAACTGGCTGGTCGAGAACAAGCCCGGCGGCGCGAATATCGTTGAGCTTGCCGGCCTGCCCGGTGCGGACCCCGCGATCGATCGCAAGAAGGGGTTCGCGGAGGTCATCGATGCCACCGACGGCTTTACCATCATCGAAAGCCAGGCGGCGAACTTCCAGCGTGCGGAGGGCAAAGACGTCATGACCGCCCTCCTGCAGCGTTCGGACCTCGAGATCGATGTTGTGTACGCCCACAACGACGACATGGCACTGGGCGCGATTGAAGCGATCAAGGCCCAAGGCCTGACGCTGGGCGAAGACATCATCGTGATCTCGATCGACGGCGTCCGCGCCGCGTTTGAGTCCATGGCCGCTGGCGAACTGAGCGCGACCGTGGAGTGCAACCCGCTGCTGGGCCCCAAGACTATGGAAGTCATCGCGCAGCTCCTCGCCGGCGAAGAGGTGCCCCACCGCATCGTCAGCGAAGACAAGCTCTACGAGGCCTCACAGGCCGCGGAAGCGCTCCCCAACCGCGGCTACTAAGCCACGCCCCAACGTACCTTTCCTCCCCCGCGACATCGCCCGGTAGATTCGCCTGTTGTCCCACCCCCTGCTCCGCATCTCGGGCCTGACCAAGCTCTTCCCCGGCGTGCGTGCGCTTGACGGGGTCGACCTCGAAGTGCGCGCAGGCGAGGTCCACGCGTTGCTCGGCGAAAACGGCGCGGGCAAGAGCACGCTGATCAAATGCCTCACCGGTGTGATGCAGCCCGACGCAGGCAAGTTTGAGCTGGAAGGCAAAGCCATCTCTCCCGGCACGCCGCAGGCCGCCCAGCAGGTGGGCATCCAGACGGTTTATCAGGAAGTCAATTTGCTGCCCCAGCTATCGGTCGCGGAGAACCTCGTGCTGGGGCGGGAGCCGCGCCGAGGCGGTCGGTTTGGGCCCATTGACTGGGCCAAGGCCAAACGCGCCGCTCGTGAGCAACTCCAGCGCGTCGGTGTCGAGGCGGACGTGACCGCGCCGGTCTCCTCGCTGCCTATCGGCGTCCAGCAGCTTGTTGCGATTGCGCGGGCCGTGACCCGTGACGCGAAGGTGCTTGTGCTGGATGAGCCCACCAGCAGTCTCGACAAGGCCGAGGTCGCCCGCCTGCTCGAGCTCATGGGCCGACTACGCGAGCAGGGGCTGGGCATCGTGTTTGTCACGCACTTCCTCGACCAGGTCTACAAAATCAGCGACCGGATCACCGTGCTGCGCGGCGGACAGTACGTGGGTACATGGGACACCGCCTCGCTCCCGCAGCTTGAGCTGGTGGGTCACATGCTCGGCCGCAACGCGGAGGAAGTCCGCAAGCTCGCGAACAAACACCCCGCGCCGCCGACCACGGCGCAGGAGCAGCCGCCGGTCCTCACCACGCAGGGCATCGCACGCACCGGCGAACTCGACCCCGTATCGCTCGAGCTGCGCCCGGGCGAGTCGCTTGGTTTCGCGGGGCTGCTCGGGTCCGGGCGGACCGAACTCGCCCGCCTGCTGTTTGGGGCAGACCGCGCCTCGGCCGGGACAATCACGATGGACGGTAAGCCCACACAGTGGTCCTCCCCCCGCGAGGCAATCGGCAACGGCATCGCCTTTGTCCCCGAGGAACGCAAGACCGAAGGCATTTGCCCGTCACTCTCGGTGCGTGAGAACATCGCCCTCGCCTTGCAGGCGAAACGTGGCTGGTACAAGCCCTTGTCACGACAGCGCCAGACCGAACTCGCCGACGGCTACATCAAGGCCCTGGGCATCCGAACGCCTGACGGTGAAAAACCGATCGGGCAGCTCAGCGGCGGGAACCAGCAGAAGGCCATCCTCGCCCGCTGGCTCGCGATGCACCCGCGGGTGCTGATCCTGGACGAGCCCACGCGCGGCATCGACATTGGCGCCAAAGCCGAGATCGAAGCGCTCATCGCAAAACGCGCGGCTGAAGGCGTCGCCATCGTCTTCATCGCCACCGAGCTCGAAGAGGTCACGCGCGACTGCCACCGTGTGCTGGTCTTGCGCGACCGGCGGGTCGTCGGCGAGCTGTCAGGCGATGCGCTGACCGTCGCGGGTGTGATGGATGTTATCGCCGGGACCGAAACCCCAGAGGCACACGCCACCGCCGAGGACACCCCCGCCGGAGCGCCACGATGACCCTCAAACCCGCTCCACCCCAAAACGCGTCGAAGCAGCTCTTCCGCCGCGTCGTCTGGCCACTCGCTGCGGTCGCTTTCCTCCTGTTGATCAATCTGATCCTCAACCCCGGGTTCTATACGCTCGAGTTCGTCGACGGCGAGGTCAAGGGGGCGGTGATCAGCGCCCTTCGGCTGTCGGTTTACATCATGCTGCCCGCGCTGGGGATGTGCCTGGTCATCGCGACGCGTGGGGTCGACCTCTCGGTCGGCACGGTCGCCGCGATCGGCGCAGCGGTCACGGCCTGGGCCTGCACCAGCACCGATGGCGGGTCGGCGGTCGCGCTCAGTGTGGCGGGCGTCCTCGGCGCGGGCCTGCTCTGCGGCCTGTTCAACGGCATGGTGATCAGCAAGTTCGGGATCCAGCCGATCGTCGCGACGCTCGCGTTCATGGTCGCCGGCCGAGGCATCGCACGCCTCATCATGGGCAATACGATCCAGCTCCACTACGAACACCCCACCCTCGACTGGCTGGGCAACGGCGCGCTGCTCGGACTGCCGACGATTGTCTGGGTCGGCGCATTGATCGCCGGGCTGCTGCTGCTTCTGGTCCGCGGCACTGCGCTGGGCATGCTCATTGAGGCGACCGGCGACAATCCACAGGCCGCCCGGCTTGTCGGGGTGCCTGTCGCGCGTGTCCTGCTGCTGGTGTACGTGCTGGCCGCCGTGCTCTCAGCGATCGCGGGGCTGCTCTGGTCGGGCGAGTACCACTACGCCCATGCGGTCGAGGCGGGCAAGTACTGGGAGCTTGATGCGATCATGGCGGTCGTCATCGGGGGCACGATGCTCACGGGCGGACGTTTCACGCTGCTTGGGACCATCCTCGGAGCGCTGCTGATTCAACTGCTGACACAAATGCTCATGGCGATGGGGGTCGATAGTGCTGTCACCCCGCTGTACAAGGGGGTCATCGTCCTTGCGATCTGCCTGATCCAGGCGCCCGCGATACGGCAGTCGATCGCTGACTACCTCCAACGCCGACGGGAGTTGCCGGCGTGAACCTCAAAACACTCAAGCAACACGCGCTGCGCCCCGACCGTCTCGCCGCCGCCGCGACGCCGGTGGTCCTGCTGACGATGCTCATCAGCGGCCTGCTCGCGTTTGGCCCGCGTTTTGTGGGCGAAAACAACCTGCTCAACATGGTCCAGGGACCAAACGCAGCACTAGGCATCATGGCGATCGGCATGACGCTGGTCATCCTCACCGGCGGGATCGACCTCTCCGTCGGCGCGGTCCTCGCGCTGGTCGCGGTTTCGGTGGCGACGCTGATGGACACCGATGGCCTGGGCTGGTCCTTCCCCGCCGCGGCGGTCTTCGGCCTGTTGATCGGCGCAGTGTTTGGTACGGCCCAAGGACTGGTCGTAAGCCGGCTGCGCGTGCCCGCGTTTCTGGTCACACTGGCGGGCATGTTCATCGCCCGCGGCGCGGCCTTCGCGATCAACATCGAAGGCATCGCGCTCTCAGGGCATCCGCAATTGACCGCGATCAGCGGCTGGGCGACCGAACATATCGCGAAGCCGCTTGGCTCGATCCCCGGGCTGGGCTGGATCATCCCGCGTCGTATGCCGATGGAGACGCTCGTGCTGCTCGTGGTCATCGTGCTGGGCTGGGCGATCCTGAGGTGGACCCGGATGGGCCGGACGTGTTACGCCATCGGCGGCAGCCCGGACAGCGCGAAGTTGATGGGGCTGCCTGTGCGACTGACCGAGGTCGGGGTCTACACCCTCAGTGGGCTATGCGCCGCGATCGCGGGGCTCGCGCACGTGGTCTATACCAAGAGCGGCCGACCCGGCGCAGGCGAGCTGGTCGAGCTCGACGCTATCGCGGTTGTGGTCATCGGCGGCACGCTGCTCACCGGCGGCCGCGGCTCCGCGATCGGCACCCTGGTGGGCCTGCTCACCTACGCCACGATCCGCAGTATCATCCAGTTCGGCAACTTCAACGACGCCGTCTTCCCGCTGGTGATCGGTGGGCTGCTCCTCGCGTTCCTGGTGTTCCAGCGCGTCCTCCAGAACCGCGACCCCCGCAACGCCCACTGACCCCAAGCCCCTACCACGGCCAAGCCCTTGAACTCTGCCGACCTCACGACCGTGTTTTGCGACACCTTTGGCCGTCCCCCCACGGTCGCCGCCTCCGCACCGGGCCGGCTCGAGGTGCTGGGCAACCACACCGACTACAACGCCGGGCTGACGCTGTCCTGCGCCGTCGCGTTCCGCTGCACCGCCCTGCTCTGCCCGCTCGATGAACCAGCCGTCAAACTCGCGAGCACCGCGTTTGATGGCCCGCCCGAGGCCACCGCGTTGCAGTCGCCCATTGCACTTGCGGCACGGGGGCACTGGACCAACTACCTCCTGGGCCTCGTCGCCGCGTTGCAGGAACGCGGGCGAGTGGTTCCCGGCTTCGCGATGCTGATCGATTCGGCGGTCCCGCGGTCGGCGGGGGTATCCAGCTCGGCGGCGCTCGAGATGGCGGCATTGACCGGACTCGCGTCCTTGATGAAGCTCGACCTGCCGCCGATCGAACTCGCACGCATCGGGCAGTGGGCCGAGTCGCGGGCCGTAGGCGCGCAGACGGGACTGCTCGACCAGTTGACTTCGTTGTGTGGGCAGCGGGACCACCTGCTCTCGACCGACTTTCAGTCGTATGCGTATCGGCCGATCGCGATGCCGCCGGGCTGGGTGTTTGTCGCGGTGGACTCGGGTATCAAGCACGACCTCACCGCCGACTACAACGACCGCCGGGCTTCGTGTGAGTTAGCGGCTAAGACGATGGGGGTACAATCCTTGCGCGATGCAAGCCGGGAGACGCTCGAGGCCCACCGGGATGGGATGGACCCGTCGGCGTACGGCTGCGCGGCACACATCATCGGCGAAAGCGAGCGTGTACTCGAAGCCACCACCGCACTCGCGCATGATGATGTCGAAAAACTTGGCCGACTCATGTTCGATTCACACGAAAGCAGCCGAGTCAACTTCCGCAATAGCTGTGATGAGCTGGACGCGTTGGTGGCGTTCGCTCGGGCAGATACCCGGTGTGTCGGGGCGCGTCTGTCCGGCGGTGGCTTTGGCGGCATCTCAATCCACCTGGTCCGCGCCACCGACGCCGAGGCGTACCGTGCCGACATCCACCGCGCGGTGGACGGGGACGGAGATGCCCCGCGTTGGTCGGCGGTTTGCTCGATCGACGAAGGCGCGCGCACCGAAGGGTGACCCCGCAGCCCTGACGAAGACACTGCCTTGGCGATGCGCAGCCGGTCCCGATTAGACGCCAGCGGCCTGGATCACGTTGAGTGTTTTCTCAAGCCCGGTCTGCGCGACCGTGAGGTGGTCCTGCTCCCAGTAGGTCGGATTGTAGAGCTCGAGTGAGATACAACGCGAAAAACCGGTCGCTTTGAGGTCGCGCAGGATATCAGTGAGCGGGAGGATACCATCGCCCGGGTAGACGCGGTGCTCGTCTTTGAGTTGTTCTTTGGGCGGGTTGGCGGGTGCGTCGTTGAACTGGAAGATCGCGAAGAAGTCGCCGTTAAGGTGCTTGATGCCGTTAAAGCCCGAGTCGGCGATGTGCATGTGGTAGACGTCGGGGATGATGGTTGCATCGGGGTGGTTCGCATCGATCGCGATCGCGGCGGCTTGGCCCATGCGTCGGCTGCCCTCGAGGAACTCGACAAAAACCACGGCGGGCTTGATGTTGTAGTCATTGATACCAATCTCGAGCAGCTCGCGGTAGCGGTCGGCCGCCCACTTAGGGTCGAAGTCACGCCATGCCCGCGCGGGCTGGGGGACCAGCTGCACAAACTCGGCACCGAGGTCAGACGCCTGCCGCATCCGTCGGCGGGTCGCTTCGAGCGACGCGTCGAACTGCTCGCGCGTCGGCGGGAGCGAACCCCAAAGCCCAATCACGCTGGGCACAAACATCCCGGCATCACGGATGCGCTTGCCCAGGTCCTGCAGGTTCCCGCCCTGCTGTTCGTACTCGTGGAGCTCGCCCTCCCAGGGCTCGATGGCGTCGTAGCCCGCTGCGGCGGCGATCCGGATCTTTGCCTCAAACGGGCTGGGGCGAATCGTGGCCGAGTCGAGACAGATCGGCCAGGGGCTCACGCCGCCCTGCCAGCGTTTGGGCTCGGCGTTCGCGGCCTGGGCCTGCGCGGCTCGTGCGGTCGTGCTGCCGGTCGCGGCACAGCCCGTCGCGAGCGTCGCGGCGGCGAGCGGGGCGGATTTGATGAGGTTACGTCGTGTGATCGGGCTGGACATGAGTGGTCGCTCGCGAGTGAGAAGGATGAGAATCAGTTGGACGTGCCCAGCATCGCCCGTATTACGTCGGCGTGCAAGTGTGCTGTAACTCGGGCGGGGCGTGGCCGTCCTCTTGCCGGGCATGTCGGGTATGATGGCCCATGAAGGAACCCAAAGGAAGGATGGCCGCGGCAACCGCCGGGCCGAGCGTGCGCGTTGATTGTCAATGCCGCGTTGTTAATCCTCTATTTGTACGGAGAATCGTTATGCGTTGGATGCTACCCACCCTGGCTGCGGCCGCAATGATCGTCGGCGGCGCGACCCTGTCGCTCCAGGCCGGACAGAACGAAGACGGCGAACACAACACCCTCACCGAAGCCGAGCGCGAAGCCGGCTGGGTCCTGATGTTTAATGGCGAAGACCTCGACGGCTGGAAGATGAGCGAGTCCAACGCGGACTCGGTCTCGGTCGATGACGGCATGATCGTCACCAACGGGCCCTGCGGCCACCTGTTTTACGGCGAAGACGGCAACGCACAAATCGGCGACTTCGAGTTTTCCGCAGACGTCTACTGCGACGGCCCCAGCAACTCGGGCATCTACATCCGCACACGCTACCAACGCGCCAGCTGGCCCGACTACGGCTTCGAGTGCCAGGTCGCCAACGGCTACGGCGACCCGCGCAAGACCGCCTCGCTCTACGCGATCTCTGACATCGCTGAATCCCCCGCCCAGGACGACGCCTGGTTCCACTACCAGATCAAGGTCGAAGGCGATCGCGTCCGCATCTGGATCGACGGCGAACTCGCACAGGACTGGACACAGCCCGACGACTGGGGCAACGACAACCGCAACCTCGACAACCCCGGCACCTTCGCCCTCCAGGCGCACGACCCCGGCAGCACCGTCCGCTTCCGTAACCTCAAGTACCGCCCGCTGAACGACTAAGTCGCCACACCGCCAACGATCAACAACCGGAAGGACCCCGCGAGTCAGCTCGCGGGGTTCTTTGTCAGATACTCCCAGCGAATACGCATTCCCATACAAGCCCAGATGCAGGAAGCATTGCAGAGCGTGGCATCTATAATCATCTCTTTGCCCGGTTCGGCCCACTCACTATGAGACGCGTACGATGGCACTTGAGGAAGTAGACCTCACGATCGATGAGACTCAGCCGTTGCCCCACGACATCGCCCGGCTACTTGAAGACGCGGACCAGCGCATCGATCGGTTCATGCGTTCACGCCAGAATGATCGGCCGATCGCATCGTTCGTGCCTTGCGACTTTGTGATGGTCTACCGCGCCCTCGATGCGATGCTGAACCTTCGCGCGGCACCGGGCGAGGCCTTCTGTGAGTGGGGCGCGGGCTTTGGCGTCGTCGCCGGGCTTGCCGAGAAGCTTGGCCTCTCTGCCAGCGGGATCGAGATCCACCGCGACCTGGTGGACCAGGCCCGCGAGCTGCTGGACGATCATGGCGTCGCGGCCGAGATCGCCCACGGCAGCCTGATCCCCGACGATGGCGACGAGCTGGTCGACGAACTTTCGCAGCAGGCCTGGCTCCGCACCGGCGAGGCCTCGGGCTACGACGAACTCGGTGTCGAGGTTGACGACTTCGACATCATCTTCGCGTTCCCCTGGCCCGGCGATGAGGCGCTCATCGATGCGCTCTTCGAGAAGTACGCCGCCGTCGGCGCGCTCCTGCTCACCTACCACGGCATGAACGACATCCGGCTGCAGCGGAAAACCCATGACTAGCGGGCCGCGATGCCGGCACAATTCATGATTCATCGCTGCGATGAACCAGTCGCACGAGCCCCCACGGCAGCCAGATCACCACGAAGATCGCAAGCACGACACCCATCATCACCGCAGGCCGTACAGGCCAATCGCCCAGGTACTGCAGGATCGAGTCCTCCGCCGTTTCGGGGATCTCAGGCCCGAGGTAGCCGTAGTACCAGCCGGTGTACGCATCCAGGATGACCATCGCCACGGCATACACCGCCCAGAACGCGACAGCCCGGAGAAGCGCGAACACATCGGGCCGATACCCACCCGCGATCAACTCAAACATCGCGCAGACCAGGATCGAGATGTGCACTGCCCAAAACACCCAAAATCGCAGCGTGTCGGGGCCGGTGTCGATGACCGGGGTGAGGAAGGCCTGCGTGGTCAGCCCCACCGCCCCGAAGTAGACGATCGCACGCAGCCACTTCGACCCCACCACCAACGAGACCGGCGCGAGCAAGGCCAGCAGGTCGCACGCCTGGATCGGTAAGCTCTCCTCCAGCTTCATCCCCCCGCCCTCACCCATCTCCGTGGGCCAGAGCGAGAAGAACAGGCCCGAGCCGATCCACACCAGCACCCCGAGCACGGCGAGCGACCACCTCACCGATTTTTCACACCCCACCCGCCCCAGCGCCGCCGCAGAAAAAACCAGCCACGCCGTTGCAAACAGCATCGCCACATGCGACGCGGGGGTAAACACGGATTCACTCGCAATCACGGGCATCGGCACGGCTCGCTCTTCGTCGATGGGACACCGGGCATGGTAAACTATGGTTGCCAAGTCGGGCGTATTCCAGCAACAGGGCCAGGCACTCGGCAGCGGATCACCGGGCGAATCAACCACACCATGTCCACACGCACCCCACTCTTCAAGATCAACGTCGCCGGCCAAAAGCCGCTACGCGACACCATGATCCGCGCTTCACGGCCGATCGTTGAGCGCGCGCTCCGATTCCCCGCCATGAACGCCATCTACGAGGCGATCCAGGCCCACCCGCAGGACACCCGCCACTTCGCCGACAAAGCCCTCGACCATCTGGGCGTCGAGCTCGATGTCCTCGACGAACAACTCGAACGCATCCCTAAAGAAGGCCCCGTGGTCCTGGTCGCGAACCACCCCTTCGGCGGGATCGAGGGGCTCATCCTCACCGCCCTTCTCCATAAGCTGCGTCCCGACGCCAAGCTCCTGGCTAACGCGATGCTCTCGATGATCCCCGAGCTCCGCGACAGCTTCTTCTTCGTCGACCCCTTCGAGGGCAAGGACGCCGTCCGAAACAACCTGGTCTCTACCCGCGCCGCGATGCGCTGGGTCGCCGAAGGCCACCTGTTGGGCGTCTTCCCCGCGGGCGAGGTCTCGCACCTCAAGCTCCGCAAGCGCGCGGTGATCGACCCGCAGTGGAACCCCATCGTCGCACGCATCCTGCAGAAGACCGACGCCGTCGCCGTCCCCGTCTTCTTCGACGGCCGAAACTCCAAGCTCTTCCAGGTCGCGGGGCTCATCCACCCTCGCCTCCGCACCGTCATGCTCCCGACCGAGATGCTCCGCAAACGCAAGGCCCCCGTCGTCATGCGCATCGGCAGCCCGATCACCCCCCAGCGCATGGCCCGCTTCGACAACCCCGCCAACCTCACCGACTACCTCCGCGTCCGCACGTACCTCCTCAAGCCCGAGCACAAGCACGAGCCGATCGACGAGAAAGACAAGCCCAAGCTCCAGCGCATCATCGATCCGGTCCCGCAGGATCAACTGGTCGACGCCATCGCCGACCTGCCCGACCGGCACCTGCTCCTCCAGCAGGGCGAGTTCGATGTGGTCTACACCGTCAAACCCCTCCCCCCCGCGCTGATGCGCGAAGTCGGCCGACTCCGCGAAGAAACCTTCCGACTCGTCGGCGAAGGCACCGGGCTCCCGCTCGACGTGGACCGCTTCGACGACGACTACCTCCAGCTCCTCGTCTGGAACCGCGACAAGAACGAGCTCGTGGGCGGCTACCGCATGGGCCAGACCGATCGGCTCCTTGCCGCCCACGGCAAGGATGGCCTCTACACCTCCACCCTCTTCAAGTTCCGTAAAAACCTGCTCGAACAAATCAGCCCCGCCCTCGAGCTCGGCCGATCATGGGTCGCCCAAGACTACCAACGCTCTTTCTCACCGCTCATGCTGCTCTGGAAGGGCATCGGCGCGTACATGGCCGCCAACCCGAAGTACCGCTACATCTTCGGCCCCGTCAGCATCTCCGCCGACTACACCTCCATGAGCAAGCAACTGCTCACCGCCTTCCTCACCATGAACCGCTTCCTGCCCGACCTGGGCAAGCTCATCCGCCCCCGCAACCCCTTGAGTCTCTCCGACTCAAGGCAGTTCGACCGCAAGGCCTTCTCCACCGTCGCCGGCTCACTCGAAGAGATCAACGAACTGGTCAGCGAACTCGAAGCCGACGGCAAACCCATGCCCGTCCTCCTCCGCCAATACCTCAAGCTCAACGGCCAACTCATGGGCTTCAACGTCGACCCCGACTTCGGCGACGTCCTCGACGGCCTCATCCTCATCGACGTCCCCGCCGTCGATCCGCGCATCCTCAAGAAATACTTCGGCAAAGAAGCCTCCGAACAGTTCCGCAGGCATCACGGGATGGTGGGGTGACGGAAGGTTGGAATCGCAGATGGACGCAGATCAACGCAGATGCACAACTGATTGGAGACTCTTTGCGGGTGACATCCTCGATTTGACTGCCGACGTCCTGATCTGCTCAGCCAACCCCCATCTGAACCTCTCTGGCGGCGTCGGAGGTTCATTCCTCTTGCGATATGGGGACGAGATG
>JBITAC010000173.1:0-31379 GCA_044439905.1 Phycisphaerales bacterium JB063
ACCGCCACCCCCGAAGCCGTCGCGAAGCAGATCGTCAAAGACATCGAAAAACGACGCAGTATCGGCTACACCCCGCGCAAGTGGTGGCCCATCATGACCATCATCCGCGCGATCCCCGAGTGGCTGTTCAAGCGTACGTCGCTTTGAGTCGTGCCGATGATTTTGGATGATGCAACGACGCTATCAAAAACAATTTTGACGGGATCACGGGATTCTGCGGGATGGACAGGATCAAGTTGCCATCCGGTTGATCCGGCACATCCTGCCATCCTGTCAAAACAGATTCCTGTATGGCTTTGCGTTTTCGCGTGAGGTCATTCGTCTACACCGCCAGCATCGCGACCAGCGCCACGATCGCGATGACGAGGTAGGACGTGCGGTCGGTCAGGGCGAAGAGCAGCGGGTCGTCGCGCAGCGTGCGGTGGTGGGCCCGGCCCCACAGGCGGGAGACCCAGTACAGCAGCAGTGGGCAGATCGCCCAGAGTACTTGCGGCCGATCGTAGAGCGCGGTGACGGTCTGTGAGTTGATGTACAGCGCGAACACGAGCACGCCCATGTATCCGCTCGCGATGCCCATCGAGCTGACCAGTTGCTGGTCGCTGGCGAAGTAGGCTCGGCCCTCGGCGTGGTCCTTGCCGTCGTCCTCGAGCAGACGCAGCTCGCTATAGCGTTTGGCGAACGCGAGCGAGAGGAACATGAACAGTGCGAATGCCAGGAGCCAGGCGGAGGTCGGGACGCCGACGGCCTGGCCACCCGCGATGATGCGGATGACGTAGAGGCAGGCGAGCCAGATGACATCGAGCATCAGCTTGCCCTTGACCGCGATGGAGTAGAGCCAGGCCGAGGCGGTGTAGATGGCCAGGACGCCGAGGAATCCGCCGGGCATGCCGCAGGCCCACGAGAGGGCGAAGGCGGCGAGGACCATGAGCGGCGCGGCCTTGAGCGCGTAGGGGATCGGTAGTTCGCCGGTGGCCAGGGGTCGTCGGCGTTTGGTGGGGTGGAGCCGGTCGGAGCGGAGGTCGAGCAGATCGTTGACGAGATAGACGGCCGAGGCGCACAGCCCCATCGCGATGAAGGCGGGCACGAGTTTGAGCCAGGGCGTGAGGTCGCCCGCGGCGTGTGCGAGCAGCAGGGGGAGGACGATGAGCAGGTTCTTGACCCACTGGTGCAGGCGTGCCGCGCGGGCGAGCGCGGGCACCGGGCCGGGCTGGGGCGGGACCAGCTCGATCGTGCTGTCTTTGGGCTTGACTTGTTTGGCGACGGCGGGGGGCGTGTCGACGAGGTAGGCGTTTTCGGCCTCGGCCCAGACGGGGAGGTCGACCTTGGTGTTGCCGACGTAGTCGAACGCGTGGCCGAGTTCGGCGCTCATGTTGTCGGTGGCCTTGGCGACGGCGTCGCGGATCTGCTGGGCCTTGGCTTGGCCGTCGCGCCTCGCCTTGCCGTCGTAGGCGACGATGGTGGTGAAGCAGCCCAGATGCGCGGCGACGGCGTCAGCGATAGAGCGGTCGCAGGCGCTGGCGAGGATGACGGGCTGGCCCTCGTCGTAGGCGCGCCGCGCGAGCTCAACGACCGGCTTGCGGTAGGGCAGCGCGGCCGGGTCGAGCGCGACATGCTCGGCGACCTTCGCCTGGAAGACACACTTGCCACGCATCCGCCAGCCGGGTGCTTGGAGCAGGGTGAGCGGCTGCTGGCCCACGAGGACCATGAGCGACTCCCACATCGTGTCCGTCGCGACGAGGGTGCCGTCGAGGTTGATCGCCAGCGCACGCTTGAGGTCGGGGTCGGGTTGTGCGTGGGCGTCGGTCTGCGGGTCCATCGGTCTTCCGCGTTGCGGGGAATCGGTCGAGGCGGATGCTATCACGTTCATCGGGCGATCAGCGGCGAGTGTTCGCCCGGGCCGGGGGATTGGGGCTGTGTGTGGGTGTCGGCGGGGTCGGCGGGCGTTATCGGGCTGGGCGCGACGTAACGCGTTGATGGGTAAGCAGTAGGGCGGCGATGGCCCGGTGTGTTGGTGGTGATGGGCCGTGGGCCGGGCGGGCAGTGGGAGGTCGGCGTGGCATGCGATAGAATAGGTCCGCGTGGATGTTTGGCCCCGTTTTAGTCTTGCACGGAGCGATCGAGATGTTGAACCGAATTTGCCGGCCCATGTTGTGGGCCTGTGCGTTGTGTGGTGTCGCCGGGTTGGTCTGGACGGGCCCGGGCGTGTCCGCGCAGGACGCCGCCGACGCGGTCACGGCCGACCCGCCGGCGATCGAGCTGGACCTGCAGGAGCTGATCGACAGCGCCGGTAACGGCGGGCGTGCGGCACGGTTTGACGATGCGGTCTGGGAGATCCGCCCTGAGAACAGCCGGCAGACGGTGCTGATCCCGATCCGCGTGACGCCGGGGCAGGCGGAGTATGAGCTTTCGCGTCCGTCGATCGGTCTGCGTGCGGCGCGGTTCATCGGCTGGTACATCCCCGCGTCGCAGAACAACCGCAACCGCAACGGCGGGGGGGGCGAGGCGTTCCGCGTCGGCGATGGCTTTGACCTCGAAGGCCTCTTGCTGGGCGAAGACACCGGCGAAACGCAGGACGATCGCGGCCGGGGCGAGGTCGGCGGCGGGGTCGACCTCCCGAACGAGACGGACCTGGACCCGGTGCCCGATGATGCGCCGCGGCTGGCACGCAAGATCATGATCTACCCCGACGCCACGGTGGGCTGGGAGATGGACCGGGCCTTCACCGGCGCGACCGTGCGCACCCCGGGGCAGAACAACCTGTACGGCTACAAGCTCGACCCCGAGGCGCTACGCGATGGCCAGCCCGAAAGGCCCGAGCAGTTGACACGCAACGCCGGCGAATCCAGCCGGGACTACGCCAACCGCCGGCGTGAGCAGCAGGAAACCTATCGCGACGAATCCAACGCCTACCGCGAGCTGCGGGACCTGGTGCGCGACCTGCCCGAGGATTTCCGTGAACCGACGGCCGGGGTGGTCTATGCCGTGTACGACGCGCCGTTGTCGGACGACTGGTCCTACACGGGCGACGCGCCGCTGCCTTGGCAGATCGACCAGGTAGACCTGGACACGATCGCGAGTCTGGCGCGTAACCGCTCGTCGGGCTCGGGGCGTGGGCTTGATGCGCAGCTGCTCGAGACGGTGCAGGCGCTGTCCCGCCTGGCTAACAGCGGCGGGGTGATGGACCAGCGTGCGATCGCGCTCGCGGCGTACCAGGGCCGGCTGGCGGACGTGGTGGTGCGCAACGGCAAGGGGTACGACCTGCTGGAGACGCTGGCGTCGAGCCGGGACGAGCAGACGCGTCTGATTGCGCTGGCGTCGATCGCGCGGGTGCAGCCGCCGACGCGGGCGTCGGTGCAGTTGCTGGCCGAGGCGGCGCGGGACGCGACGGGTGATTTGGCGTTGACGCTGCAGCTCGCTTCGATGCGCAGCTCGTTCCGTATCGAGGCCGGCGACGAGGGCAACGCGGACCTGCTGCTGGCGCAGGTCAACAGCGCGCTGGCAGATCGTCAGGGCCCGCCCGCGGCGCAGGTCCTAGAAGAGGTGATCGACGCGGTCGCGCTCTCGGGCTCTTCAAACCCGTCGGGGCGGTCGGGCCGAGGCAACCCGGCACGCGGCGGTAACGCCAACGGCGTCGCGGATGATGCCGAGGACACGATCGCGATGCTGATCCGTGAGACCGCGTTTGAGCAGATCAACATCGGCGAGATGGAAGCGGTGATCGCGATGATCATCCGCCGATCGCCCGGCAGCGCCCTCGCGGCGGGCTGGCTGGATGTGCAGTTGCTTCGCTCGCCCGACACGGACCTGATCGACCAGGCGCTGTCGCTGCTGAGCCAGGCCGACAGCACCTCGCACGTGATCGCGCCGCTCACCGGCGAGCTTCGGTCGCTGGTGTTTGGCGGCGCAGACTCGGCGGACGGCGGCAACGGCCCGGCGATCGTGCTCGACGGCGTGATCCCGCTCGACTCCGCGGAGCACGGCCTGGTGATCGCGCTGACCAGCGGACAGCCCGAACGCCGGGCGCTCGCGTGGGAGGTGCTCCGGCACTTCGAGCTCACCGGCTCGGACTCGGCGGACGACGGCGCGGTCCGCGAAACCTTTAGCCGCATCGTCTCGATCGGGCTCGATGTCGAGAGCCACCCGCGTACGCCGGTGTCGCTGGTTGACTTCATCGATAACCAATCCGATAGCGCGTTGGCGGCCGACGCCCGCGCGAAGATGATCGAGCTAATCGGGACCGAAGGGATCGCCCCGGCCGCCGCAAGCCGGGCGGCGCGGAAGATCGTGGGCGGCGGGCACAACTATTTCGAGGCGCTCTCGGTGCTCGAGCCGATCGACCGCGCGACGCACATCATGCGGGTGTACGAGTTGCTCCACGGCCAGGCCCCGCCGGTGGTCGGGCTGTCGGGCGACGCGGTGCAGGAGGCGCTGGTGCGCTGGCTGGCGGAGTCGTGGCAGCGCGGCGAGGTGCCCGACGAAAACGCGTGGGCGGACGCGGCGGGCGAGTATGACGTGCTGCTTGGGCTGGCGGGCTCGGACGAGCCGGTGGTGGCGAGTGGCGCGGCCGCGGCGCTGGTGATCCGCGCGGGCGGGACAGCCGAGCAGCAGCAGGCGTTTATCGACAAGGTCGCGGCGCTGGCGAACCCCTCGCAGTCGGCGGTCGAGTCGGTGTGGGAGCCGATGCGGCGTGACATCTTCGCGTCTCACCTGGCCGACTCGGCCGGGGCGTACCGCATCGTGCTCTCGGTCTACGAGTCCAATGACGACGCCGATGACACTCCGCCGGGCCGCGGCGGCCCTGGCGTTACGCCGCGGGACGACCCGCGCAGCCCGCGATCGCCCGGGCGGGTCATCGACCCCGTCTCGCGCCCCGGGGCGCCGAGCCGGCCGGCCGCACCCAACGCGCCCGCCCCGGGCCACGCCGCGCAGCCGACCGCGACCTATGACCTGGGCCTGGTGCGGATGCAGGTCGACGGCGACGAGGTCTCACTCAGTGTCGAAACCTTGGTGATCCGGCTGGCCGAGGAACGGCTCGCGCTGCACATCGAAGACCTCAGCACGCTGACCAGCTTCGAGACGCGCGGCCTGGACGACCTGCCGCTGAGCCAGCTCGACCAGGGGCTCGACCTGCTGCCCGTCGATTCGGATACGTGGGTCGGCTCGCTCGTCCTGCCCGACGGCCGGGTGCTCGAAGTGTCGTTCAAGCGTGAGCGGTAGCGCGTTGCCGTGGGTGTTTGGCCTTACCCGGTCTCGGGCATGAAGGTCGGCATGACCACGCCCCGTGCCGCGCGGGATTCGCCCCGCACCTGCGTGACGTGCAATTCGCAGTTGCGCCCGCCCCACGCGTAGCCCTGCTCGGTCAGCGCGGGCCGGTCGGATGGCATCAATGCGACGAGCGTTTGCCCGCGGCGTTGGTTCAGCGTTGCGTGCATCAGCGACAGCGCCGCGTCGTCGTCCAACATCACGCCCGGCCCGACCATCGCCGACGCCGGATGCACCACCGACCCCAGCACGCCCACCAGCGAACCGTCCGGCCTGCATGCAACGGTTGTCGTCCAGACGCCCAGCGCGTCCTCGATGAAGTAACGCCAGTCGTTGGCCCGGCTGATGCCTGCGATGCGCTGCTCGAGCGCGTCGATGGCTTCGACATCCGCCAGCGTCGCGGGTCGAACTTCGTACGCCTGCGCCCCGGCATCGAGCGCGGGGGGGGCGAGCCCCTCCGCCGGCACCGCGAACAGCATGTCCTGGTACACGGCGGTTGGCATAAACCCTGCACGGTTGTAGAGCGAGAACGAGTCGAGGTTCATCGCGCTGGAGACCAGCCGGGTCGCCTGCTTGCGCTGGTCGGCCAGGTCGGTGACGTGCGAAAGCAGGCGGCGGGCGACCCCTTTGCCCGCGTAGTCGGGCGCGGTGTTCATGATGCCCAGCGCGAGGTGGGTTGGCCGGGGATGGACAAAGCAAGAGCCCGCGAGTCGGCCGGTGGCGGTGTCTTCGATGAGCACGCCCTGCCCGGGGTCGATCGCGTCGTAGACCTCGCAGAACAGCCGGGCCTCGAGCGGGTCGCAGGTGAAGATGTCGTGGCCCCGGTGCTGCTGGTACCAGTGGTTGGTGGACGCGACGATGAGGCGGGCGACGTTGTCGAAGTCGTCGGGCGTGATCGGTCGGAGTCGGAGGTTGGGCATCGCCCTACGATAGCGGATACGGCGGCGATTTTGCCCAGTGTGATAATGCGGGCCGATTGGTTGCGCGAGGGTAGGAATCCGAAGCTAGGCCGGTACAATCTGTGCCCTGGACGGCCCCGCGGATCGGGCCGGCGTTCCCCTCCGAGTCCTGACCGTGCCCCCCCAAGCCCCTTTGCCCCGCGCGCCCCGCAGCGCTCCCGATGTGGCCCAGCTCGAAGCGCTCGAGCCGCGTCAGTTGTTTAGCGCCAGTGTTGTGCCGGGGATGCTCACACCCCTCCACGCGGCCAGTGAGTCGGCGCTGCATGCGGGACTGCTCGACCCGACGCACGCGAGCCCGCTGCCCCCCGCGAACAGCGATGGCCCGGGCGCGAGCGCGCTGCGCGGCGGCGGGGCGTTCGCGCTCTCGCAGGTCCCCGTCCTCCACTCCAACCCCACCAGCGACCACACGATCTACCTCGACTTCAACGGGATGACCGTCGTCGACACGCTCTGGAACACTAACTACCACGGCGGCAACCCGATCCACGCCCCGGCGTTTGACCTCGATGGCGATATCGATTCGTTCAGCCAGCAAGAGCTCGACCAGATCGTCGAGATCTGGCAACGCGTGTCGGAAGACTTCGCGCCGTTCGATCTCGATGTCACGACCGAGCCGCCCCCGGAGGCGCACTTCAGCGAGGGCAGCCGGGCGATCCGCATCTTGATCTCATCGAACCGCGACCACGCGGACCTCGGCGGCGATGGGACCCGCTGGTATCAGGACGCCGGCGGGGTCGCGCGGATCGGGTCCTGGCGGTATACGTCCGACACGCCGGCGTGGGTGTTCTCGAACCTGTTACAGGGCAGCGCGAAGTACGTCGCCGAGGCCGTGAGCCATGAGACGGGCCACACCCTGGGCCTGCACCACGACGGCATCCAGGGCGGCGAGGAATACTTCGCAGGCCACGGCTCGGGCGCAACGTCGTGGGCACCCATCATGGGCTCGTCCTACACCCGTCAGGTCACCCAGTGGTCGCAGGGCGAGTACAGCAACGCGGACAACCCCGAAGACGACCTGTCCATCATCACCCAGAGCGCTAACGGGGTGACCTATCGCGCCGACGATCACGGCAACACCCGCGACGACGCGAGTGTGATCACGCCCCTGGTCGGCGGCCGATCGATCGGCGCATCAGGCATCATCACCACCTCCGCCGACGTCGATTACTTCGCGTTTGAAACCGCCGACGGCGAAGTCGACCTTCAGCTCAACCCCGCAGCGGTCGGCGCCAACCTCGACATCAAGGCCCGGCTGTTCGACGCGTCGGGCCATCTCGTCGCGACGTCGGACCCGGCCAACCAGCTCGGCGCGGGCTTCACCCTCACGCTCGATGCGGGGTGGTACTACCTCGCGATCGAGGGCACGGGCAACCCCGGGGCGTCGGGCTACAGCGGTTACGCCTCGCTGGGCCAGTACCACATCGTCGGCAGCGTGCAGCCCGCCGCGACGGTGCACCTGCCCGCGCCGCTTGCGGGCGACGCGGACGGGGACTACCGGGTGGGCGGGGCGGACCTGTCACTCATCACGGGGGCGTGGGGCCAGCAGGGCGTCGGGTTGGCCGGGGATGTGAATCACGACGGGGTCGTGGGTGTTGAAGATTTGGACCTCGTGCTGGCGCAGTGGGGCACGGAGGCGGATGTGCCGACCGACGGGGTGAGCCGCGTGCGGGTGCCGACGGACGGCACGCTTGGTTTGAGCTGGACGCAGCCGGGCTTCGACGCGGGGGGCTGGGGTTTCGCGGTCCCTGGGGTCGGTTACGAGGCCCCGGGCGGCGAATTGGCGGGGCTGATCGAGACGGAGCTACCCGAAGCCACGGTGGGCGCCTACCTCCGCACGGTGTTTGAGTCGGACGGGTCGGCGGGGGTCGAGGGCATGGGGCTCACGATCCGCTTCGACGATGGGTTTGTGGCCTATCTCAACGGTGTGCAGGTCGCGTCGCACCACGCGCCCGATGAGCCGCAGTGGGACAGTCTCGCGGCCGCGACGCGCGACGATGATGATGCGCAGCGCTTCGCCTGGTTTGACCTGACGCGGTTCCTGCCGCTGCTGGTGGCGGGTGAAAACACCCTGGCGGTACACGTGATGAACGCCTCGCCCAGTAGCAGCGATTTGTTGTTGGATGCGGAGTTGGTGACGTGGTCGCCCGTGGCGGGGGATGGTTTGGCAGGGCTGCCGGCGACCGGGCCGGCGGGGGGTGGGCCACAGGCGGATGCCGCTGCGCCAACGCCCGGGGTGTCTCTGTCGGGGGCGGCGGCGGCCTGGATGAGTCGAAAGCCTGCCGCGGATGCGCTCGCGCTGGCCCAGGCCCGGCCGGCCGGGCCACAGCGGGGTGTCGGCACGATGCCCCGCCGGGTCGCGGACCTGCTGCGGTAGTTTCGCCAGCCAAACGACCCCTTCCGGATCAGCGCGAATATCCCGCGTTTCCCTCCCGGCCATATATTTGTTGACACAGACAATGTGAAGACGTATACTTGGGGTGGAGCACGAGCCATGGCCAAGACACTCAAAGACGACCTCAAGAAGCGGCACGGTTTCGCCTCGCTTCGGCAGGAGGCGTACCTGAACCTCGCGCGGACGCAGGCGGAGCTCTCGGCCGGCCTCGCGGCGCTGCTCAAGGCGCACGGGCTGTCCGAGGCGACGTACAACATCCTCCGCATCCTGCGGGGGGTGGACCGCTTCCCCGTGGCCGGCCGAACGGCGCTGCCCTGTGGCGAGGTGGCGGAGCGGATGGTGACGCGCGTGCCCGACGTGACCCGGCTGATGGATCGGCTGGAGAAGGCCGAGCTGATCGAACGCGTGCGGTGCGAAGACGATCGGCGGGTGGTGCGGGCGCAGATCAGCCCCGCGGGCAGAGCGCTCCTGCGCAAGCTGACGCCGAAGGTCGATCGGGCCGAGCAGGCGATGTTCCCGGCGCTGACGGATCGCGAGCTCGCGACGCTGTCCCGGCTGCTTGAGAAGTCCCGTGCGACCGCCAGCGCCAAGACGAGCGAGTCGCCCTAATCACTGACCCAACAAGCCGCCCGCGCGTCGCGGGAATAAAGCCGGCTAAATATCTGTTTCAACAAGTAAATGCAACACCCCCGAAAGGAAACTGCCATGACCGAATCTAATGTCCGCATCCACGAGCTGCTCGATTACGTCCGCAACGGCCGGATCATGGACGCGATGCACGCGTTTTACGCCGACGACGTGGTGATGGAGGAGCCGGCCTACGGCAAGACCGTGGGCCTCGCCGCGAACCTGGAACGCGAGCAGCAGTTTGTCGACTCGGTCCAGGCGTTCAAGCATTTTGAGGCGTCGAAGGTCGCGGTGGGCGACGGTGTCTCTATGTACGAAAACGTGATGGACTGGACCGATGTGCAGGGCAACGACATCCATATCGAGCAGGTCGCGGTCCAGCGGTGGGAGGGCGGGAAGATTGTGCACGAGCGTTTCTACTACGCGACGAGTTGAGTTCCAACCTATTGGCCGAGCGATCGGCGAACCATGAACAGGAAAGGGAATGACGATGAACACGCCACTCAACAAGACAGCGGTCCCGAGCTTCACGGTGGTCCGTGCGGACGAGCGCGGGCGAACCCGGCTGGGCTGGCTGGACAGCGCACACTCGTTTTCGTTTGGCCGGTACATCGACCGCGGGCGGATGGGGTTCCGTGCGCTGCGTGTGATCAATGACGATGTGGTCGCGCCGGGGGGCGGGTTTGGCGAGCACCCGCACGCGGACATGGAGATCATGACGTGGATGCTCAGCGGTTCGTTGCGTCATGGCGATTCGCTGGACAACAGTGAGGTGCTTGTGCCCGGCGAGCTCCAGCGGATGACGGCGGGCAGCGGGATCCGGCACAGCGAGTTCAATGCGTCGTCGACCGAGCCGGCGCATTTGCTGCAGGTCTGGATCGAGTCGAGCGAGCGTGGCCTGCCCCCGGCGTATGGCCAGCGGCCTTTCCCCGCCGAGGGGAGGCGCGGGCGGTGGCAGACGCTTGCGACGGGTCGGCCTGGCGATTTGGATGGCGAAGCGTTTTCGATCGCGCAGGACGCGTCGATGCGTGTGGCGGATGTGGATGCGTCTTCGTCGTTGCCGTTGTCCGTGGAGCCGGGCCGGTACGCGTATGTGCATGTCGCGACGGGCTCGGCGACGCTGGACGGCGTGGCGCTGGAGGCGGGTGATGCGGCGCAGGTCGCGGGCCCGGCCGAGCTGACGCTGGCAGGCGCGCCCGGGGCGCAGGTGCTTGCGTTTGACCTGGCGTAGGCGCGTTGGGGTGGATGGACAAAAGCCCGGCCGTTGCGGCGGCCGGGCTTTTTCGTTGTGTGTGTGGTTGTGGTCCGCCGGTTGGCGGGAGTCAGTTGGCCATGTCGCGGGCCTTCTGGACCAGCTCCTCGGTGACTTCGGGCATCGGGTAGTACCGGCGGAGGAACTGCTGCATCTGCTCGGACTCGGCGATACGGAAGTACACGACCTTGTCCAGCCGGTTGGTCGCGAAGGTGACGGCCCGCGCGAGGCGTCGGCGTGACGCGGCCATCATCAGCTCGCCCGTGGGCTCGAAACCGATCGGGACGATCTCGAACTGCCAGGCCTGTCGGCGGTTGATGAGGCGGAGGGCCTGGTCGTCGAAGCGTTGCTCGTCGAGGTTGATCGTGCCGGTGAACCGGTGGTACTGCTCGATCCATGCGTTCTCGATGGATTCGAGGGTGACGTCGAACATGCGTTCGGCCAGGACGCCGAAGGGCAGGTGCAGTTTTTTCTGGGCCTGCACGATCTCGAAGACCTGCTGCTCGGAGAGCACGCCCTGTTCGATGAGGATCTCGCCGATCCGGATGGGCGGGTTGTCTTGGGGTTGGGTCAAAGGTTGCCTCCTTATCGGCCGGGTGAATACCTGAGTCAGGGTTGAGATCGGCCAAATCCCGGTCCGGTATGACTGCCCAAGCGGTTTTCGGAGGTGAGTTTTTTTCAGATGCGAATTGAAAACACCCCCGGGGTCGGGGGTGTGCGGGGTGGTGCGGTTTGTAGGGGTTGCCGGGTTGGTTTTTCCCGTGCGGTTTTGGCTTAGTCCTGTGCCGAGAGTGCGTCGAGCTCTTGGGGGGTGATGATGCGGAGCTTGAGCGCGGGGTCGTAGGTGGAGGTGCCGATGACGCCGACGAGGGTGTTGAGCAGGTCGGACTCGTCGATGAGAGGGGTGGGTGCGACGTAGGCGACGGTGCGGCCCGAGGGGTCGACGAGGCGGTACATGCGTGGGAGGGACTGGCCGTCGTACACGCTGGAGATTTCGAGTCGGCCGATGGCCTGGTAATCCGCGGCGATGCGGGGCTGGGGCTCGACGGTGGGGATCTCGGTGCGTGGGGTCTCGGCCTCGCGTGCGGCTTCGACGCGCTGCATCGCCGCGAGGATCTCACGCTGCCGGCTGATCGTGCGGAGGCGGACGGCGAGGATCTGCTCGTCGACGCGGGGCAGGCCGCCTGCGTCCTGCAGCTTGCGGTACTCGGCCTCCATGTAGTCGAGCGGGCGGTCCTGGATCGGCACGGCGAAGTAGGGCAGCAGCTCCATCTCCTTGGCGATCATCGCTTCGGACCGGGCGGGCGTCGAGACTTCGACATCCGGCGCGGCGGGCAGCGTGGGCTGGGCCGAGGCCTCGGCGTCTGCGTCGGCCGTCGTTTCGTCGCTCGTGTCGGTTTCGGTGTCCGCGTCGGCGACGGCCTCATCGGCGCTGTCGCCTTCGGCGATCTCCTCGCGGCCGCCCTCGCCATTCACGACCGGCGCGTCGGGCAACTCGGGCAGCTCGATCTCTTCGGGGACGACGGTGGGGGGCAGGACGACCACGCCGCCCTCGCCTTCCATGTCGGGGTCCTGGGCGTCGTCGGCCGCGTCTTGGTCAGCGTCGTTCGTGGCGTCGTCGGTAGTGTCCTCCGCGGTGTCGTTGTCGGCGGGCTGGGCGGGGGGCTCTTCGGTCTCGGCTTCCTGGGGCCGGGCGGGGGTGTCGTTGTTGTCGTCCTGCGCGGCGAGCTCTTGGGCGGTGGCCCGGCGGAGGACGCCGGCGGGGACAAAGACGTAGGCCTCTTCGGGCGAGACGATTTTGTAGTAGTTGCCCTCTTCGCCGACGATCTCGACGCGGTCGCCCTGGTTGAAGAGGTGCTGGACGCGGTAGCTCGCGCCGGGCCCGCGGAGGGCGGCGGCTTTGCATTCGGTGCGGTCGGCGTTGATGACGCCGACGCTGCCGTCGCCCTGTGCGTTGACGAAGGCCTTGGAGACGTAGCTGTGGATGCCGCTGGGCACGACGATCTGGTACCACGACGCGTCGAAGAGGACATCGACGACTTCGACCTGCTGGCCGGTCTGCATGACGCCGACGACGTAGTACGCCCGGCCTGCGCCGGAGCGGACTTCGACTTCGTTGCCTGTGACGACCGCGGTGTATCCGCCGTCCTGGGCTGTGGCCAGCGCGGCGGGGAGCATCAATAGGATGCAGGCGGTGAGGGTGGAGAGGATTTGGCGTGAGCGGGTCATGTCTGTGCCTCCATGCATCTGGCGTTCGGGGCGATCCATCGCGTTATTGTAATCGGACCTTGGTGGCTGTGGGGAACGAATCCGGTGGTGGTGAAAAGATGTCTGTTTTGCGGTCGATTTGCCGGGTCGGTTGTGTCGCTGGGGTTGGGCGCACGTCCTGCCTAGGATAAGACGTCCAGAACCTGTCCGGGTTCCCCTGATGGAGTCAATGTTGCGCACGCACCTGCCCGATAGCCCGAGTATGCAGCGATGGCCGGTCCTGGTGTTGTGGATGGCGTTGTCGGCGGGTGTCCTGGGCACCGTCGCGTGGTTTCATGCGCAGCCGGGGGCGGTGTCGGCTCAGGACCGCGCGCCGGATCGGGACGGGCCGTTAGACCAGGCCGAGCCCGCGTTGGACGATGGGCTGACGCCGGCGGTGCGTCCGGTCGGGCCCGAAGGGCGGGGCGGGGGCAACGTCCGCGAGACGATCGGGTGGGAGCAGGCCCGCGAGCGTTTGGGGCGTGAGATGCCCACGGGCCGGGGTATCGCGGCCGGGCTGGTCGAGGCGGGGGAGGCCTACGCCCCCAACAGCCGGGACCAGCGGCTGCGCGGCGTGAACTTTATCCTCCAGTCGGGCAGCACGGGCAACTCGCCCCATGCTTCGGGCGCCGCCCGCAACGCCTTTGGCCAGCAGGCCCCCGCGCCCGGCGTCGCCAGGGTCCACTGCTTCTCCGTCAGCCACTGGATGGGCGAGGGCTACCTCCGCACGGGCACGACCGACCCGCCCGACGACTGGAACGAGTCGCGCGTCTTTAACCACTCCTGGATCGCCGAGCAGGCCGACTTCGCGCCGCAGGTCATCCGCCGGGTCGATTGGCTGGCCGACGAGAAAGACATCCTCTGCTGTGTCGGGGTCAATAACGGGAACACGCAGGTCCCCCAGCTCCTGGCCAGCGCGTACAACACGATCAGCGTCGGCGTGATCTCCGGCGACCACTCCCGGGGCACGACGCGCATCGAGATCACCGGTCGGGTCAAGCCCGAGCTGGTTGCGCCGGGCTCGCTCACGAGCTGGTCGACCGCGGTGGTGACCGGCTGTGTCGCGGTGCTGCTCGAACGGGCCGACGAAATCGAAGAGCGCGATCCCGACGCGCCCGACGCGAACGCCCAGCGGAGCGAGGTCGTCAAGGCCCTGCTCATGGGCGGGGCGTTCAAGCCGCTGGGCTGGGCCCCGAACGTCGGCGAGCCGCTCGACCCGCGCTGGGGCGCGGGGATCGTCGACATCGACCGCGCGCTGCTGATGATGGACGCAGGCCACACCGAGCCGGGCGACACGAACAAGCGCTACGGCTGGTCGTTCACCGACATCGACCGGGCCGGCGTCGACGACTACACGTTCAATATCACCGCCGACCAGGGCGAGGCCTGCTTTGCGCTGGTCTGGCACCGGCACGTCGTCGGCGGGGGCGCGACCGTACGCAACAACGCGACGGGCGAGGCCCGCGCCGTCTGGAACAACACCACGATCCTCGCCGACCTCGATCTGGAACTGGTGCGACTCAACGACGTCGGCGAAGAAGAGTCGGTGCAGATCAGCCGAAGCGCCGTCGACAATGTCGAGATGGTGTATGTCGAATCGCTCCCTGCCGGGCGGTATACCGTGCGGGTCACCCGGGGCAACGACCGCGAAGACGACGCGTGGGAGTACGCGCTGGCGTGGCGGATCGAGGCGGAGTGATCGGCGCTGGGCTGGTTGCCTAAGCAACCAGCCCGTGTGACCGGTTGACGCGGAACCCGACCCCCAGCATCAAGATCGCAACCCCCGTCAGCGCGGCGCTGGCGTAGAACATGCCGAGCATGGAGAGGTCGGCGACGGCGCCGGAAGCGATGGGGCCGAGGATGCGCGCCGGGCCGAAGACCGCCATCGCGAAGAGGCCTTGCATGGAGTTTCGGAAGCGGTCGCCGCCGCCGGTCTGGTCGACGAGTTGGTTGAGGTAGACGGGGGCGATGACGTACATGGCGATGACGGTCATGCCGTGCAGGAGCTGGGTGCCGACGGCGACGCCGGGGGTGGGTAGCGCACCGAGCAGGGCGAGCCGCAGGGCCATGAGCGCCAGCCCGAGGAGCAGGAGTTTTTTGAGCCCGAGCCGGCGCGTCATCCAGCCGACGCCGAGCATGACGGGCAGCTCGATGATGACGCCGAGCATGCTGATGGGCCCGATCCATTTTTCGTCAAAGCCGACGGTGTCTTCGAGGTAGATCGGGTAGTAGCTGTAGTAGGCGGCGTTGGCGAGGTGGGCGAGGAACATGGCCAGGCAGAACACCAGCGCGGGCCCGCGGAAGAGCACGCCCGCCGCGGCGCGGGTGGGGTGGGGCAGGGGTGTTTCTTCCCGCCGTCGGCTGCCTTTGCGTTGGCGTGTCTCGGCCAGGGCGATGTGCGGGAGGGTGAGGGCGTTGACCATCCCCAGCAACGCGAGGGCCGCGCCGACGACGAGGACCGTGTCGATGAGGTAGCCGGCGTCGAGCAGGAAGTACAGCAGCACGAGGGGCAGGATGAAGCCGACCGTCCCGTAGACCCGGACGTGGTGGTAAGGCATCGCGCGTCCGCCGTCGCGTTCGCGTTGGCGGTTGATCGCGAAGAGCAGCCCGTCCTGCATCGCCGGCTGGGGCCAGAACGCGAAGCAAAACAGCAGGTGGATCACCAGCAGCGACGCAAGCGTGTGCCCCAGCAGCAAGAGCCCGCACGCCCCGGCGCTGAGCCCGTAGCACCACGCGATGAGCGTCCGGCTCTGGAACCGGGTGTCGGCTAAAGCCGTGAGCGCCACCGGCGTCAGGATGATCGCGATCCCCGTCGTCCCCAGCACGAGCCCGACCTGCGTGTTGTCCGCAAGCCGGCTGCGCAGGAACACCGGCAGGTACGCCAAGACCGCGCCCATGACCGTGAAACTCAACGCAAACTGCCGGTGGATCGCGGTCATGCGGCCGGATTGTAGTGGGTCTCATGACGCGGCACGCCGACGCCGAGCCCGCGAAGCGTCGGGCACTTCGCCGTTACCCGGCCTGCGCCTCGGCCAGAAAGCCCTTGAACAGTCGGCGGTGTTCTTCCTCGTCGCCCTTCAGCGTGATCGCCAGGTCCTCGGTCACCGGATCGATGTCGCCCGTCGCGTCGATGATCTTCTGGTAGTGGGCGATCGCGCCTTCTTCCGCAACGATCACCCCCTTGATCACCGAGACCACATCCAGCGGGTCGCCCGTCGGCTGCATCCCGTCCTGCGTCATCTTGAGCGCCTGGCTGCCCGGGACCGTCCCCTCGAGCACCTTGATCCGCTTGGCCAGCAGTGTCGCGTGGCCCAGCTCTTCCTGGATGTCCTCGGCCAAGGCGTCCTTGATGTGCTTGGCGCGGATGCCGTCCGGGTTGATCGACTGGCTCAGGTAGTTGCACACGGTCTCAAGCTCCATGTTGTACGCGGTGCAGAGCAGGTCGAGGATGGTCTGGCGTTGTTCGTCGGTCATCGTGGGGGTCTCCTTGGTGGGGCGGTGCGAATAGTCCCGGAGATTCATCATAGCGCGGGTGACTTGCGGGGTCTAGGGTCGAAGGCCTAAGGTTGGGTGCGGTGGCGCGACGATGTTATGTCTGGTTTGTCTTGCCCCTTGCCCCTAGCCCCTAGACCTTAGCCCCTATGAGATACGCTCTGATTATCGCTGGCGGATCGGGCACCCGGCTGTGGCCGATGTCCACGAAGGCCCTGCCCAAGCAGCTCATCCCGCTGTTCGACACGCCCGGCGACGCCCGCGGCGCGAAGTGCTCCCTGCTCCGCGTCGCGATGGATCGGCTCGAAGGGCTCGTCCCCAACGAGCGCATCTTCGTCTGTGCCGGCGAATCCACCCGCCGGGCGATGCTCGACAACCTGCCCGGGCTCAGCGCGGACCGCTTCATCGGCGAGCCGATGGGCCGCGACACGCTCAACGCCGTCGGGCTCGCGTGCAGCGTGCTCCGGCACCGCGACCCCGACGCGACCGTCGCGGTGTTTACCGCCGACCACCTGATCGAGCCGGTCGATGAGCTGCGCCGCATCGTTGCGCAGGGCTTTGAGCTGGCTGAGCGCGATCGGCCGACGCTGGTCACCTTCGGCATCACGCCCACGCACGCCGCGACGGGCTACGGCTACCTTCAACTCGGCGACGCGGTCCAGGGTGGCTCAGGCATCCTGCCTGAGGGGAGTGGGCCAGACAGGCACGGCGCTTGTCCCACCGCAGCAATCGTTAGGGAGTTCAAGGAGAAGCCCAAGGCCGAGGTCGCCCAGCAGTATTTCGATGCGGGCCCAACGAAGTACCTCTGGAACAGCGGGATGTTTGTGTGGAAGGCTGCGAACGTGATGGACTGCATCGCGCGGTACACGCCGGAGAACTTTGAGGCGTTAGACCGTCTGGGCGAATCCTGGGGCACCCCGGTGTGCAAGGCCGAGCTGCCCGACACGTTTGGCGCCCTCGAAAAGATCAGCGTGGACTACGCCGTGATGGAGCCGGCGAGCAGGGACGACCGCGTCGATGTGGTGGCGGTGCCGATGCCGTTGAGCTGGCTCGACATCGGGAGCTGGCCCAGCTTCGGCGAGACGGTGCCGCCGGACGCACAAGGCAACCGCGCGTCGGGCTGCTCGACCGTCCTCAACGACTCCCGAGACAACCTCATCGTCAGCGACGACCCCGACCACCTCATCGCGACGATCGGCGTTGAGGGATTGATCGTCGTGAAAACCAAAAACGCCACCCTCGTCTGCCGCAAGGAAGACGCGGAGCAGATCAAGCAGCTGCACGGGGATGTGGGGAAGCGGGTTGGAAATACGTATCTGTAAACTCGATCAACACGTTGTTTAGCGGGAGATGCGAAGCATCCCGCGCCGATGCGGAAGCGTTTTACCGCAGAGTACGCGGAGAGCGCAGAGGTCTGCATAGCGAAAATGAAACCGCGAGACCGATTATTGGCGGCCTTGGCATCGGATGACTATGCCATTCGTGTTCCTGAATTGGCCAACCGATTGAAGGCGGAGGGTATGGGACAACGCGAAATGATGGACCTTTTCTCCGAGATTCAGATCACGCTCTCTGGCGAAGAAGCGTGTTACGATTCGTTGGTGGACACCATGGACTTGATCTACAGTGGGCCGTGGGCGAAGGGGCGGGGGCTGTTTGACCATGAACTCACTTTGGATGCCGACCACAAGGAAGAATGAAACTCAAGATTTGGCCGCGCGCGGGATGCTGCGCATCGCCCGCTACACAGTACTCTTCCCTGCCTTCCTCCGCGATCTCTGAGGCCTCTGCGGTAAAAACTTCCCATGCATTGGGCATTTCGGCTTGGTCATTGGACATTGTTCCTCATGCGTTACCTCTCCATCGATCTCGGTGACAAACGGACGGGTGTTGCGATCGGCGACGACGTGACGGGGATCGCGTCGCCCCATGAGGTGGTGCGCACGGGCGGGGAGGAGGATCGGCTGCGGCAGTTGCTCAAGCTGATTGACGATGAAGGCCCCGACGCGGTGGTGGTCGGGCTGCCGCTGAATATGGATGGCTCGCTTGGGTCGGCGGCGCTCAAGGCGGTGGCGGTGGGCCGACAGATCGCCGAGGCGTCGGGCGTGGCGGTGCACTTCGCGGACGAGCGGCAGACCAGCCAGATCGCGGACGAGCGGATGGCGCAGACGGGTCTGACCCACAAGCAGAAGAAGGCCCGGCGGGACGCCCTCGCGGCCGCGGCGATCCTGCAGGTGTTCTTCGAACGCGGCGCGTGTGAGGTGCCCGGCGATCCAGCACCGTGAACAGTCAACAGTGATGCGTGGACAGGGGGAAGCAGCGTCGGTCGATGACTCGAACGATGCGCTGCTCGCGATTCATCTATTCACGCGGCCTTACAGCACGACGAGATACAGCCAGACCACCAGCGCGCCCACGGCCTGGAGCAGTGCGATGTAGCCCAGCGTCGACCGCCATTCCATCGAGAGGAACTTCCGCGCCGGCCAGTTGATCAGCCAACAGCACTCGAGCGTGAGTCGGCCGAGGAAACGCAGCGCGGGCCTGAGGTATTCAACGAGTTGTTGAAGCAGCGTGAGCGGGTCGTCGTCTGTCGTGCGAGTGTCGTCGCCTTCGCCCGGGGTGACGGTGTGGGCGGGATCGTCCTGCACCGGCTGGGTATCGGCGGGCAGCGGTTCGCCCCCCGATCGCAGGTTGTCGGCCGCGACATCGTCGGCGGAGAAGAAGCCGCCGTCGATCTGGTCGTCGTCCTCCACACCTTCGGCGAGCATCTGGTCGATCTGGTCGATCGTCGGGTCTTCGCCGGCGGGCAGTGCCTGCTCGGTGTCTTGCGGGGGCTGCGTGTCGGCTAGCGCCTCGGCCTCGATCTCGCTCGCGGCCTGGGCCTCGGCCGCCTCCGCCGCGAGCAGGCTGTTGATCTCTGCGGTGATATCGTCCTCGAGCCCGCTGACCGGCTCGTCGGTGTCGCTCGCCTGGGCCGCGTCGATCGCTTCATCCAGCTCAGCCGAGTCCTCGGGGCTTGCGAAGTCCACCGAGTGTGAGAACTCGGTCGAGTGGTCTGCGCCGTCCGACGGGTCCGGGTTGTTGGGCGCGTCCCAGTCGTTGATCGAGGGGAAGCGGTCTTTGGATTTTTTCGCAAGGGCCTGCGCGGCTTCCTGCGCACGCTCGCGCAGGGCATCCTGATTCCGCTCGGCTTCTTCGGCGTCGCGCTGGGCGATCTCCTGTGCCGCGTCGAGCACCTCGGGGTCGATGGGCGACTCGGCCAAGAGCGACGCGAGCTCTGCATCGAGGTCCGCCGAGGTCGGGTTGCTGGGCAGGCCCATGGCCGGCTGTGTCGCGCCGCCGACCCGGCCCGGCGTGCCCGGCTGGTCGACGGTCATGTCGGTGAAGCCCGCGCCGCCGCCGTTCGACGACGACAGGAGCGCGTCGATCTCCGCGAACGCGTCGTTGACCTTGCCACGCTTCGCGTTGGAGGGCGAAGACTTCGGGGCTCGGGCGTGGTCGTCTACTTGCGTGTGGTCCTCGAAGGACGCGCGGGGGCTGGCGGGCTTGGGCTTTGTGTCGGCAGGCGAAACGGGGGGCTCGGCCTCGGGGGTGGGCGCGAGCTCGGCATCGGCCGTTGCAGCGATATCTACAGGAACCGCTACGTCGGCCACACGGTCGCCGGCTGTCGCTGGGGGCTCGATAGAAGGAGGGGCGGTCGGCACGGTGTCCGTCGTTTGCCCGAGGAGAGAAAGTAGCTCGGCGGCGGCGTTTTGAGGTGCGGCGACCGTCGGCGGGGACGCGGGCTGCGGCGGTGCCACAGCCGGGCCGGGGGTTTCTTCCGTAGTGCTCAGGGTGTCTTCGTCGGCCGCTTCATGTTCCTCGGCCAGCGTGGCGGGCAGGTCGACAAGCTGGTCGGGTGTGACCGGCTCGACAGGCGCGTCGTCAACCGTTTCAGGGGCTTGCGTGGGCTGAATTGGCTGGGCCGTATGGGCCTGGGGCGGGGCTGGGGGCTTGCGCGCTTCGAGCAGCGCGTCGAGTTGGCGCGCGATGCTGGCGAAGGCGTCTTGGCCGACCGCGTCGGGGTCCGTGTGTGGTGGGGCTTGCGTTGCCATAGTGGGCCGGTCGGGCGGGCTGATTTGCCCACCCCGTACATCCGGCTTTATCGTCATGTACCGGGTGCCACTCAAGCCAAGCCCGCGACAGACCGACTTGTGGAGCCCCGCCGATCGCCACCGACCCGCCGATTCCAACCCCCGCCGACGCCGGCGCATCCGCCTCGGCCCCGCGTTTTTTTGTCGATGCCCTCCCCAGTGCGCCGGGCCCATCGCTATCGGACCCTGACCCCGGCTGGGCCGTCACGCTCGACCGCGACCAGTCGCGCCACGCGCAGCGCGTGCTCCGGCTGGCGGCGGGGGACCCGGTCCAGCTGCTCGACGGCCGGGGCACGGTCGCGCAGGGGAGGGTCGCGCCCGGGGGTGGGGCGGGCGTGTCGTGTGTGGTCGAATCGGTGAGCCGGGCCCAACGCCTCTCGCCGCAGATCGTCCTTGCCAGCGCGGTGCCCAAGGGCCCGCGCGGCGACGCGATGGCCAACGACCTGGCGCAGCTGGGCACGGATGTGTGGGTGCCGATGCGCACGGGCAGGAGCGTGGTCCATCCCGGCGACGGGAAGCTGGAGCGCTACCGCAAGCAGTCGGCCGAGGCGGGCAAGCAGTGCGGGCGGGCGTGGTGGATGCAGGTCGCGGAGGTGACGCCGTTGAGTACGGTGCTGGCGGCGCATGGCCGGGCCGCGAGTAGCGATGGTCGTGTGCTCCGCCTGCTTGCGGACCCGGCGGGGGAGCCGACCGGGGCGATTGCTTCGCGGGTGGCGGACGCTTCGACGGTCGTCGTGCTGGTCGGCCCCGAGGGCGGGTTTACGGCGGGGGAAGTCGCCGACGCACGCGACGCGGGGTTTGTGTCCTGGCGATTTGCGCCGCACATCCTGCGGGTCGAGACGGCGGCCGCGGCGGCGGTGGCGGTCGTGCGTGCGCTGGCATAAGGTTAAGGCATGCCCGACGCGACACCCCCGGAATCCCAAGGAAAATCGATCGATCGCCCGCCCGCGCCCAAGCCGCCGGACCTGCGCGAGCGTGGCGGGGGTGGGGCGTTCAGCGACCGCCGGTTGTTCATGCAGCTGCTGGTCTTCACGGGCTGCCCCTTCACCAGCGACCTGATCGACGCGGCCAAGGCCGTCGGGCTTGATGCCGTGGTGTATGAGTCGCTGCACGACCCGCGCGGCGCGGCGCTGCTGACCTGGGGGGAGGACCCCGCCGAGTTTGCGAGTAAGCTCCGTGCGATGCTGCGGGGCGAGGCGCTGCAGGGCGTCGAGCTGCTGCGCGACATGACGATGCTCGGCCGAACGTACTCCATCGGCTACGAACCCGACCTCGACGAAGCCCTCTTTGCACGCCCGATCCGCCACGCGACCAACCCCGACTGGCCCTGGGCGGTGTGGTACCCGCTGCGTCGCAGCGGCTCGTTCGCCAAGCTCCCACGCGACGAGCAGATGGCCATCCTCAAGGAGCATGGCACGATCGGCTTCGGCTTCGGGGCCGGCGACTTCGCCCACGACATCCGCCTCGCCTCACACGGCCTGGATACCCACGACAACGACTTCACCATCGGCCTGGTCGGCAAAGAACTCGCCCCGCTCAGCAAGCTCGTCGAGAGGATGCGCAAAACCAAACAGACCTCGACCTACATCGAGAAGCTCGGCCCATTCTTCGTCGGCAAGGCGGTGTGGTGGAGCACGCAGGCCGAGGCCGGGGCGTAGGCCGCCGCATCAGGTCTACCCGCCGGTTTGTTTGGTGATCATCCCTGCGGGTGCTAAACTGATTATCAGATGGTCCACCCGATTGACCCCATTCTTCGAGAAGCACTTGGCCTGTCTGAGCAAGACCGGGCCATTTTGGTGCGCCGCCTGATCGCGAGTTTTGACTCGGAAGTCGAGACGGACGAGCAGGTAGAGCAGGCCTGGGGGCAGGAGATCGCGCAGCGATTGAGCCGGCTCGACGCGGGCGAGATGAAGAAGGTCCCGGGCGATCGGGTTCGCCTTGAGGCCCGGGGGATGCTGGATGGCCGGTTGGACGGATGAGTGGGCCGACGACGCGCGGGTGGAGTACCTTGCAGCGCTGCGGCACTACCTGACGATCGATGCCCGGCTGGCAGCGGATTTTGCAGACCGTGTGGACCGCTCGGTCGAGTCGATTCTCGTAAACCGCGCGGTCGCGTCTGCCTACCTGGCTGGGACACGGCGAAAGCTGTTGGGGCGGTTCCCCTTCGCGATTGTCTACCGCGTGCGTTCGTCTGAGTGTGTTGTGGAGATTGTCGCATTGGTCCACCTTCGCCGTCGTCCGGGCTACTGGCTGGGTCGGGTGCAGTCTGGCTGAAGGTGTGTCGATACAGACTTTGTAGAATCGAGGATACGACCCGAAACCTAAAGCCGTATACACCATGACCACCACGACCCCCACCGACCGACTTGCCGCCGCCCGTGAGACACTTGCCGCGATCGGGCAGTCGCATGTGCTGACCTTCTTTGACCAGCTCGACGACGCGGGCAAGGCGCAGCTGCTTGGCCAGATCGAGGGGGTCGACTGGCCCGAGGTCGCGGCGTTGGTGGAGTCGCATGTGAAGGCCAAGCCGACCTTCGAGCTGCCCGACAACATCGAGCCCGCGCCGTGGTACCCGCATGTGCCGGCCGACAATCAGCGGGCGCACTACATCGAGGCGCATCGCACCGGCGAGAAACTCATCAAAGAAGGCAAGGTCGCCTGCTTCACCGTCGCCGGCGGGCAGGGCACGCGCCTGGGCTGGGACGGTCCCAAAGGCACGTTCCCCGCGACACCGATCCGCAAGCTCCCGCTGTTCGCCTGCTTCGCGGAGTACATCCATAACATCCAGAACCGCTTTGGCGTCAAGGTCCCCTGGTACGTGATGACCAGCCCGATCAACGACGCCGACACCCGCGCTTTTTTCGAGAAAAACAGCTACTTCGGGCTGAAGCAAGAGAACGTCATGATCTTCCCGCAGGCGATGATGCCTGCGCTGGACATGGAGACGGGCAAGGTGCTGCTCGCCGCGAAGGACTCGATCGCGCTCTCGCCCAACGGGCACGGCGGATCGCTCAAGGCGCTCTACACCTCCGGCGCGATCGCGGATATGCACAAGCGAGGCATCACGCAGATCAGCTACACGCAGGTCGATAACCCCATTGTCCGCATGGTCGACCCGCTCTTCCTCGGGCTCCACCAGCTCGACGGCGCGGCGATGTCCTCCAAGATGCTGCCCAAGGCCTACGCCAAGGAGAAGCTCGGCAACTTCTGCAAGGTCAACGGCAAGGTCACCGTCATCGAGTACAGCAACCTCCCCGACGAGCTCGCCGAGCAGACCACCGACGACGGCGAGCTGCGCTTCCGCGCCGGGTCGATCGCGCTGCATGCGATCCAGGTGGCGTTTGTCGAGAAGCTCAACACCCGCCCCAGCGAGTCGGGCAGCAGCGGCGCGAGTTTTGCGCTGCCCTGGAACCGGGCGGAGAAGAAGGTGCCCTACATCGACCTGGCCTCGGGCGAACGCGTCGAGCCGACCGAGCCCAACGCCGTGAAGCTCGAGACGTTTGTGTTTGATGCCTTGCCGATGAGTGACGTATCGATCGTGTATGAGACCGACCGGGTCGACGAGTTCGCGCCGATCAAGAACGCCGACAGCGCCGAGGGCGAGCCGGAAAACCCGGACAGCCCGGCCAGCAGCAGGCGGATCCAGACCGAGCGGGCCGCGCGCTGGCTCGCGGAGAACGGCGTCAACATCCCCCGCAGGGAAGACGGCACCGTGGACGCGGTCATCGAACTGCCCCAGGTCACCGCGATCTACCCGGACGACCTCGAAGACGAGAAGCTGCCGGTGACGATCAAGGCGGGACGCGAAGTGTTGATCTGAATGTAGGGTAGGTAACGTGAGTTTTCGAACGTTACCCACCACACACTACGGTCGGCCTCTGGTGATTTTCGGTGGGTATCGCTCGCGGACTCGCTCCACCCACCCTACATGCTACATACCTGCGCCGATCTGGCGGTCGCGACGGGTGTCGGTTTTATTCATGACCCAGCCGCGCTACTTCCCGTTTCTGCATGGCGTGTACGACGTCAAGGCGGGGATCACGGCGCTCGGGCGCGATCAGGGCAACGGCGATGCGGATGGCCGAGTGTTTCAACTCGACGGCCGATTCGAGATGTATCGCGACGCCAAACGTGCCGCTCAGGAACATCCCGATCGTCACCTCTTGCGTGACGGGCTATTGCCTGGGGCGGAGTATACGATCGCGCGGTGGGTGGTTGATCGGCTTGTCGCTGAGTACCCGTCGAAGTTTGCGATGCGTCGCGGGGCGCTGCATTGCACCTTGACCGGCGATGTGATCGATTGCGGCCGGGGCGCGTTGTCGCTCGATGCGCTCGCGATGCAGGTGCAGTCGGACTGGGCGGTGTTGCAACTCGAGGGTGATGAGGCGTCGCCGGGCAACCGCATCAGCTACCTGCATGTGTCGATGCCCAGCGGCTGGCGTCCCGAGGAAAAGATCGGCCGGCCGTTTGACGCGGTACACCAGCCCGTCCCGCATATCGAGCCGATCAACGCGAAGCAGCACGCGATCGCGAAGCTCATGGTCCACGCGACGCGTGGCGCGGTGCGTTTTGCGTGGACGGTGACCCAAGACCCGGCCCTCAACCATCACCCGCTGGCGCGCAAGGCCTCGGCCGGCGATCCGTTGCTGCGTGTCGAGCGGCAGGTGATCTGGGGCTTCCCCGAGCACCGCGCTTCGCTGTTCACGATCCGAACGTACCTGTATACGCGGGATGACCTTGATGAGCGGGCTCGCCAGGCGCTCGCCTCGGCGGTGGGGGGGATGAGCGATGCGAGTCTGCGTTACAAGAGCATGGACCGCGCGGCGATTCTCGCCTGGCTTGCGGGGTAGGGCGGTGCCGGTGGGATCGGTTTGAGCGGGGCGCAAAAAACAGCCGACCACGATGTCGCGGTGGTCGGCTGTCGTCAAAGTGTTTGCCCTGCCGGGGCGACACTCTCATAGGTAGGTTTAGGCGCGTCGTCGGCGGAGCGTGGCGAGGCCCGCGGTCACGAGCAGCGCGAGCGAGCCGGGCTCGGGCACGACGCCGGGCGAGCCGACGAGTGTGATCTCGTCGCTGTTGGTGCCGCCGCCGATGTTGTCGTTGAAGAACACGGCGGACTCGAACGCGCCGTTGACCCCGACGACCGAGGCGGCCGGGCCGGTGAGGAAGTCGATGGTTGCTCCGTTGTTCTCGAAGCTGCCGTCGAACATGGCGGAGGCGACCTGGTTGGCGCCGGCGGTGTTGCCGTCGTAGAGGAAGATGGTGTCGCCGCTCTGGCCCAGCGCGCCCCCGCCGTGGGTCAGGCCGAGGTTCGCGACGCTGCCCCAGATGTTGGTGAACTGTTCGAAGAGGTCGGCGCCGGGGTTGGTGTCGTCTTCGAAGTCGGTGTCGTCGTCGGCGACGAGGAAGATGGCGGACGCGCCTGGCGCGAGGATGAAGGATGTGAGGTTGGCGTCTTCGGTGGGGTCGGCCGAGTCGTCGTCGTAGTAGAGCGTGCCGGTGTCGCCGGCCATGTCGCCTGTGTTCGTGACCTCGAACCAGTCGTTGGTGCCGTCTTCGCCGGTCATGCCCGCGTAGATTTCGGTGATCTCAAAGACGGCGTCGGCGTGTGCAGACCCCGCGACCGCGAGGCCGGTCAGCAGTCCCAGGGTCAGGCATTGAACCTTCATCGTGCATCTCCTCTTATGCGAATGGGTGGTATGGCGAGGCAACACCGCCCGGCCATGGGTGGGCAGGCATATTGACAGCGGCGTGCTAAGATCGCGTGAGGGCCCGGTGAGATTTGTTTGCCGGGTGGGCGGGGGTGTCCGTGGTGGGGCGAAATGGCGTTTGGGGGGTGTGCAGGCCGGTTTTGCGCTTGGGGCAGGGGGTGGGGGCCGGTCTGGCAGATTCTGATTGCGAGGGCCCGTCGGCTTCGGTACACTATGCGGCTCGACTTTCCAATACCCACCGCCCCGCGTTTGCCGGGGCCTTGCTGGAGCCGCGTGATGTACGCAGTGATTGAAGATAGTGGCACGCAGATTAAGGTCGCCGAGGGCGACGAGATCAAGATCGACGTCCGCGAGCTGACGGAAGACCAGGCGACGATCACCTTTGACAAGGTGATGATGGTCGGCGAAGGCGCGGGCTCGAAGATCGGTGCCCCTTACGTCGCGGGCGCGACGGTCGAGGCCGACATCCTCGAGCAGGGCCGGGGCGAGAAGGTCGAAGTGTGGAAGTTCCGTCGTCGCAAGACCTACATCCGGCACAACGGCCACCGCCAGAACTACATCAAGGTCAAGGTCACCGGCATCAACGGCTGATCGCGTTGACCCCTTGACCCGCTAAGCCGCAAGCGGCTGATGCGCCAAAACAAGTTTCTCTCAGCCCCGTATGCGAATGCGGGGCTGTCTTTTTGAGTCGCCACCACGATACGATACGCCCATGCCCGAACCCACGACGATGCCGCGCCTCTACGACGACCTCGCCCGGCTGTGGCCCCACCTCAGCCCGCCCGAGCACTACGCGCCCGAGGCCGATGCGGTACACGGGCTCCTGCGACAACACCTGGGCGAGCCCCCGGCCGACCGCAAATGGCGCATCCTTGAACTGGGCGCGGGCGGCGGGCATACCCTCTACCACCTCACCGCGCATTACGACTGCACCGCATCGGACCTCTCCCAGCCGATGCTCGACAACTGCAAGGCACTCAACCCTGAGGTCCGCTGCGTGCAGGGCGACATGCGCACCCTCCGGCTGGGCGAGACGTTTGATGCGGTGCTGATCCACGACGCCATCGACTACATGCTCAGTGAAGACGATGTGCTCGCGACCCTGCGCACGACCGCCCAACACCTTCGGCCGGGCGGTGTCGCACTGATCGCGCCGACGTACGTACGCGAGACCTTTGTCGACGGCGATGTGGCGGACGACGGCACGACCATCCCGGGGATCGGCGATCCGCGTGGCGAAGCGGGCGAAGGTGCAGGCGCTGATCACGACGAGCTCACCTACTTCACCTTCGTGCACGATGCCGACCCCGAGGATTCGGTCTTCGAGATGATCCTGCTCTACCTCATCCGCGACGGTCGGACCCGGCGGGTAGAGGTCGTTGAGGACCGCCACACCTGCGGCCTGTTCGCGGCGGAGCACTGGCTGGCGATGATGGACGCGGCGGGGCTGACTCCTCAGCCGGTCGCGCTGCCCGAGCCGGGCGAGGGGGACGACGAGCCCGCGGCGTGGACGCTTTTTGTGGGGCGGCGCGGGGGCGGTGAACGGGGCTGACCTTGCGGGGGAACGGGTGTGGGAAAGCGGGGGGTAAGTGTTATGTCTGGCGTCGTCCCTGCCGATGGTAGCGATGAGGACTACCCAGACCGCAATGTCAGAACACGAAACACGCGACAAAACGACCCGGCCCGCCGACGCGGCATGGGTGGTGGCTTTGGCGTCCCTGGGCGTCGTGGTGCTGCTGATTATCGCCATCTGGGGCCTGAGCTCGGGCGGCGCGTCGCCCCGCCACGCCGGCCACACCGGCATCGCGGGCCAGCCCATGGCGGCGGCCCCGCAAGGCGACTTCTTCTCGAACTACGGCAACTACATGCCGCGCAGCCACTGCCTCATGAACCAGGCGGGCCAGCCCGACTGGCCCTGGATTATCGCACTCATCGTGCTGAACCTCGGCGTGATCGCGGCGTACCTGCGCATCTACATCTTCTGGTGCCGGTCCTACTTCGCGGAAAAACGCAACGACCGCAACCGCAAGCTGATGGACCTGGCGCAGATCTTCCTGTGGTGCGCCGTCTGTGGCTACGTCGCGTCGGTCGTCATCTTCTTCTGGCCCGGCTACCGCGCGGTGGCGTTGTGCCTGCTGATGCTCAACCTCTGGTCGTGGAAGTTCTCGTGGAACCTCAACAGCTTCCGCGTGTCGTTCTCGGCCAACCGCTACCGACGAATGGCCGAGGAGGACGGGCTGACCGGGCTGGCGAACCGGACGGCGGCGATCCAGCAGATCGAGCAGCAGCTTCGGCAGATCGACGCGGGCGAGTCGCGCGGGGTCGCGGTGCTGTTTCTGGACTTCGACCGCTTCAAGATCATCAACGACACCCTGGGCCACGACGCGGGCGACGCGCTGCTGGTCAGTATCGCCAGCCGGCTACGCGACACGCTCGACGATGTCTCGCCCGAGTCGCACAGCCAGATCGCCGGCCGCATCGGCGGGGACGAGTTCATCGTCGTGCTGGGCGACCTCCCCTCGATCGAAGACGCCGACGCCGTCGCGGACCGGCTGCAGGGGGCGCTGGCCCCGGCGTACCAGCTCAGCGGCAAGACGATGCACAGCTCCGCGAGCATCGGCATCGCGTGGACCGATGACCCGGCGATGAACGCCGACGGCCTGATCCGCAACGCCGACATCGCCATGTACGAGGCCAAGGCCCGCGGCCGCGGCTGCCGGGTCTTCTTCGATGAGCAGATGTCGCAGGCCGTCTTCGAACGCGCCGCGCTGGAGGCGGACCTCCGCGTCGCGCTTGAACGCGACGAGTTCCTGGTCTTCTACCAGCCGATCGTCCGGCTCGACGACGGCGAAGTCAGCGGCTTCGAGGCGCTGGTCCGCTGGCGTCACCCCACGCGCGGCCTGGTCCCGCCGGACAAGTTCGTCGCCATCGCGGAGGAGATCGGCGTGATCCACGAGCTGGGCTTCTGGGTCTTCGAGCAGGCCTGCCAGCAGCTCGTGGCCTGGCGCGACCGGTTCGACCCCGAGCTGAAGATGAACATCAACGTCTCCCAGCGCCAGCTCACCGACCCCGACCTGGCCGAGCGCTTCCTCGCGGTGACGCAGAAGTTGTCGCTGCCCGCCTCGGCCGTGTCGATCGAGATCACCGAGAGCACGATCGTCACCGGCGCGGGCGACGCCGTCCGCGCCCTACGCGATAAGGGGTTCCGCCTGTCGATGGACGACTTCGGGACCGGCTACTCCTCGCTCGCGTGCCTGCATGAGTTCCCGCTGGACGTGCTGAAGATCGACCGCGCCTTCATCGCCAACCTCGAGGGCCGACGCGACTACGCCGCCGTCATCCACGCGATCGCGTCGCTCGCCCGCAACCTCGGCTTCCAGGTCACCGCCGAGGGCATCGAGAGCATGGACATGGTCGCCGAGCTCCAGGCCCTCGACTGCCACTTTGGCCAGGGCTACTTCTTCCACAAGCCCGCCGAGCCCGACATCATCGCCGCGTATCTCGACGGCCGACGCCCCATGCCCTGCGCGGGCTGAGCCCGCCCCAGCCCAGGCAGTGCCGGCCCCCGCGCCGAAAAATCCGGCAGGGCCCCTTGACACCCAGCTATGTCGGGTTACGATATAGCCCGTCGCAAGGTAGTGACGCCCGCCGTCTCACACCCCAACCCGATGCACCGCCCATGAAGACCTGGGTCGCACAACTCCGCAAAGGCCTCGTCGAGTTCACCGTCCTCGCCGCGCTACGCAAGGACGAGGCCTACGGCTACGAGCTGCTCCAACGCATCAACAACATCGAAGGCCTCGCGCTCACCGAGTCCACCGTCTACCCGCTGCTCGCTCGGCTGACGCGCGACAAGCTGCTGACCGTCCGCGTCGCGCCCTCGCCCGCCGGGCCGCCGCGCCGCTACTACCGACTCACGGACCTTGGCAAAGACCACCTCCACGAAATGGCCGGGCACTGGCGACAGGTCCAGACCGGCGTCGACCAACTTCTCAACGCAACCGGAGCACAACCATGACCTGGGCAAGCACCCCCCACACGCAGGCGTACGACGGCAAGGTACAGGACCAGATCGATGCGCACCTCGACAAGATCGAGAAGGTCCTCGCCCGCGACGGCGCGACGCGCACCGAACGCCGGGCCATCACCGACGAGCTCGAGACGCAGATCCGCGACATGCTGGTCGCCGAGGCCAAGGGCGAGCCGATGACCCCGGCCCACCTCGCCGCCGTGCTCGGCCGGCTCGACCCGCCCGAGGCCTACCGCAAGCCCGCGCCCGGGCTCGGCCACCCCGTGCTCGACAAGGTCGCCGACCGCGCCTGGCCGATGAACGCCGCCTGGCCCCTGGGCTTCTGTATCGCCGGCTGGGTCATCGTCCTGGTCAGCGTCGTCCTCTCGGGCGGCGCGAATACCGGCGGGGCGATCGTCTTCAACCTCGTCGGGCTCGCCTTCGGCTACATCTATCGCAAGCAGGAGCTCGGACGCCAAGGCCTGGTCGCCTGCGCCATCTCCGTCTTCATCCTCCTCTTCGCGGGCTAGCGGGCTAGTGCTTCATCCATGCCCTCGACGAGCCGCGACCGTGAGGGAGCGGACCTACCCCCGCGTTTCTCCAAATCCCGTCTGACCGCCCCCGGCAGTCCCGGCCCGGGCTTGTCCCACCCCCCGTTCTGCTAGAATCCAACCCACACGCCAGCCCCGCAAACCCCTGCGGGGCTGCTGCTTTACACACTCGACCCCTTGACCCCCAGCCCTTTGCCAACGCCATGACCACCGACGCCAACCCACTGCCCAAGACCGCGCCCGAAGAAAAGTCCATGGACGACCTGGTCGCCCTGTGCAAACGACGCGGCTTCGTCTACCCCGCCAGCGAAATCTACGGCGGGCTCCGCGGCTTCTGGGACTACGGCCCCCTGGGCACCGCCCTCAAAAACAACATCCGCGACTGGTGGTGGAAGTGCATGGTCGAATGCCCACCCCTCGGACCCGACGGCGAACCCGTCAGCATCGTCGGCCTCGACTCGTCCATCATCCAGAACCCGAAAGTGTGGCAACACTCGGGGCATGTGGGTGGGTTTAATGATCCGATGGTGGATGACACGGAAACGAAGCAGCGTTTTCGCGCAGATCATCTATATGCTGTTTATCTGATTAAGGGTGCATTCCACCAATGGGAAATTCATCGGGGTGGCTTGCATGATGCAATCGCCCGTGGTGATTTTTTGCCACCTTCGATCACAGTTATTGCCTCAACCGAAGGTGAAGCGATTGATGAAGTTTTAAAGCACAAGGCAACGAAAAAAGATT
>JBITAC010000174.1:0-5439 GCA_044439905.1 Phycisphaerales bacterium JB063
GGCGGGCTGGACGCTGCAGGTCGGGGCGTTTGCGCAGCGCGACTTCGCCGACGACGCCGCCCAACGCGTCGCCGACGACGCGACCCGCATGGGCCTGGGCGCCCCGCGCCTGATCGAGTCCCGCGACGCCAACGGCCGACCCCTCACCCTCGTCCAGGTCGGCACGTTCATGAGCTACCAGTCCGCCGCCCGCTTCCGCGACAACCTCGGCACCGCGGTGATCATCAAACCGATCGCGCAGTAGGCAGAGCTCAACCACGAAGCGCACCCAGACCACGAAGCAAGGCAAAGAGAACTAGCCACAGATTGACACAGATCAACACAGATGAGGAATCGGTTTTGATTCCTTGGTTTGATCTGTGAGATCTGTGAGATCTGTGAGATCTGTGTTTATCTGTGGCTACTCTGCCTGACTTCGCCCTTTCGTGGCTCAGCCCTTCGCCGCTTCGTATGTGTAAATCGCGATCGCCGCAGTCATCACCGCCGCGGCGATGAGCCGGCGGATGACGACGGGCCAGGGGGCGTGCTGTTCGAGGTGGTGGTGGCCCAGGTGCGCCAGCGCGAAGCCCAGGGCGATGGACATGAGCCCGCGGGTGGATTGCAGGATCCCGCCAAAGACGATGCCGACCAGCGAGAAGCAGGAGAACAGGCAGACCATGGAGAGGAACCACGCCGCGGCGTAGGGCAGCCCGCCGGGCAGCGAGGCCTTGAGCCCCCGGGCAAAGCCCTCGCGGTGGCCTTGCAGCACGACGGGCAGCATCGCCAGCGCGACCCCGCCGCACCAGACATAGGCGACGGCCATGCCGGTGACCGCCGCGGTGATCCGCTGGGTCTTGTCGGCCCGGTCCAGCGACACGCCCGTGGGAAGCCAGCTTGGGATCATCTGCTTGATGAAGAGGTCCGAGAGCACAAACCCCGCGCACGTCAGGAAGATCATCGCCAGTGTTTTGAGCGGGAGCTTGCCGCCTGTCGTGCCGAGCATGACCGCCGCGCCCGTGGCCATCACGACGGCGACCCACTGCGCAGCGGTGAAGTCCTCGCCCATGAACAGCTCGACGGTCAACGCCAACAGGATGACCTTCATCCCCAGCAGCGGCGCGACCCGCGACGCGTCGGTCCGCTGGAGCGAGAGGAACAGGAACACATTGCCCACCAGGTAGAACAGCGCCACCCCGGCCGACATCATCACCGCGAAGGCCGGGCGATCCAGCGTCGGCCGGGTCACCAGCAGCATTACCGGCAGCGCCGCGGTACACGCCCCGCCCAGCCAGACGTGGGCCGTCACCAGCAGCCGAAGCGGCGGCCGCCAGGGCGCAGCGTCCGGCTCGTCACGCTGCGCCCGCACGGCATACTGCCGCGAACACAGATACGCCAGCGACGCACCCAACGCACTCAACAAACCCAGGATGATGCCAACCCATTGCATAGGCGGGGCAGTGTAACGGGTGAAACCCAACAATCTCTGGAAGGCAGGAAGTCAGGAGTATTCCATGAAGTGTGAATCGCGGACCACGCTAAGTCGCAGAGGCGCGGAGGCGCGGAGGGAGACGAGGCAATCTAAGAAACTCAGGAGGTCAGGGAATCAGGAAAGGAATGAGACCTAAAACAATGGTTCGGTCTTGTTCCTGCTTTTCTGACTTCCAGCATTCCTTAGAACTTCCGCTCCGCGCCTCTGCGGCTTAGCGTGCTCCGCGATTGTCCCTTGGCGCGACACGCGCGCACGACACCGCCGTGGGATCGGGTGTCCCACGGCGGCGTGTGTGCTCACCCCGTGCGGGTGGGCCCGGGGTAGGGCGCATTCATGCCCGCGTCATCCTCGGCGTCGCCGGGGTCCTCGAGGTCGAGGGCGCCCGGGGCGTAGAGCAGCTTGTGGACCGCGTCCATGTGGTCCTTGCCATAGCGCCGGTGGCCGCCCGGGGTCCGGTGCGCCTGGGGGATGAGCCCCGCGCGCTCCCAATTCCGAAGCGACTCCGCCGAGATGTTGAACCGTCGCACCAGCACGCCGATGCTGAAGGTCCGGGCAGAGGTTTCCGGCATAGGCCGGGTCTGGAGGGATGCCATGATAGGCCTCCTGGTGTTGCGCCAAGAGCAGACCGCTTGCCGATGCCGCGACGTCGCCGCATCAGAAAAATAGAGTCGGAAGGATGTCAAAACTTCGATTCAAGCCCACGGCTTTGACGCGAGCCCCACGAGCGGCAATGCCGTGGGGTCGGTCGGCGGGGCGAATCGCAGAGAACGCAAACACGCTGAGGCGTAGAAGGAAAAGACGAGAGTTCAAAGGAATACGGGAAGTTCGGAATTCAGGACAAGAGAGAGGGAATCAGTTAGAAACTCGATTCTGTCTGGTACCCGCCTTCCTTAGCTCGCCTTTCACTCTGCGTCTTTGCATCTTTGCGGTCTCTGCGAACTCACACCCCGAGCAAGCGTGGCGCGAGGGCGAGCAGGCCATACGCCAGCCCGAGTGCGAGCAGTGTGCTTGCGCCCAGCACGATGGCGAGTTCGATGGCCTGGGTCTGCACGATGAGCCAGCGTCCGCAGCCGAGCATGTGGAGGGTGTGCCGTTCGTTGGCGCGGAGCTTGAGTGAGAGGGTGACGATCAGGCCCAGGAGCATGGCGGTGGCGGCGGCGACGAGGGCGAGGTTGGCGTCGAAGAAGCGTTTGATCTGCAGGACGATGCCCATGAGTTCGTCCATGACGGTGGGCGGGTCGAGGGCCTGGACCCCCGGGGTGTTTTGGTTGAGCCGGGCGTTGAGGAGGGTGCGTGCCTTGTCGGTGTGTGGCCGAACGATGATGGCGGAGACGGGGAGCTGGTCCGGATCGCCGTGGAAGTGGAAGGTGTGTGCGTTGTCGTCGGTGACTTCGACGGCCATGTTGGCGGCGCGGTGGGTGGCCTCGTTGTTGTGTGCGTCGGGGTTGTGGCCGTGCGCGTGTCCGCCGATGAGCCAGGCGGTGTCGAGCTCGACCCAGACGGCGTCGTCGTCGGGCGAGTAGGTGGGCTGGAGGATGCCCGTGATGCGGAGGCGGATGGGCATGTTGTGGGCGAGGTCGTAGGGGTTTTGCTGGTCGGTGGTGAGCGTGTCGCCGACGCCGATCCCGAGGCGTTGCGCGGCCGCGCTGCCGAGGACCGCCTGCCCCATGCGTTTGGGCCAGGCCCCCGTGCGTAGCGCGAGCCCGCGGAACGGGACGTAGGTGTCGAGCCAGGTCCCGACGACCGGCGCGTCCCCGGCGGTGTAGCGCACATGCAGCGGGACCGCGTCGGCATCCGCTTGCGCATCGATCTCGCGCACGAGTTTCATCTCGACCGTATCGACCCGGCCGGCGCGGAAATACAACGCCTGCAACACGAGGTCGAACCGGTTGCCCTTCGCACCCACCACCATCGGCGTCGCGTCGGCCCGCTGCCCCAGCTTCTTCTCATAGGCCTTCACAAACACCGTCACCGCCATCGGCAGCAGCAGCGTCAGCGTCACCGCGGCGACCATCACCACGGCCTTCGCCTTGTGGTGCCGCATGTACCGCAGCGCGAGGTGGGCCGCGTGTTTCATACCGCCTCCGTGGCCATAGGTCGCGTAACCCGGCCGGCTTCGACATGGACGACCTGGTCAAAGCGGGGCAGCAGCGAGCGGTCGTGGGTCAGGACGATCAGCGTCGTGCCTTGTTCCCTGGCGAGCTCGAACAGCAGGTCGATGGTTGCGGCAGTGGTGGCCTCGTCGAGCGCGCTGGTGGGTTCGTCCGCGAGGAGGAGCTTGGGCCGACCCGCGAGGGCTCGGCAGATCGCGACGCGTTGGCGTTCGCCCTGCGAGAGGTGCCCGGGCAGGCGGCTGAGTTTGTCGCCCAGCCCGACGCGCTTGGCGATTGTGTCGATGTGCTCGCGTGCGGCGCGGTCGAGTGTCAGCCCCGCGCCCAGCCGATAGGGCAGCTCGAGATTGCCGCGGACATCGAGGTAGTCGAGCAGCTCAATGGTCTGGAACACCATGCCCAAGGTGGTGCGTCGGAAGCGTCGGCGGTCGGCGTCGGCGAGGTCGGCGAGGTTGCGGCCGTCGACGCGGACCGACCCCCGCCCGGCTTGCCCCGGGGTGAGAATGCCGGCGATCAGGTGCAGGAGCGTGGTCTTGCCCGAGCCCGATGGCCCGACGATCGCGGTGCGTGATCCGGCGGGCAGCGTGAGCTTTTCGATTTCAAGCGTGAAGCCCGCGGAGTCGCTGCCTGCGTAGCGGAATTGGACGTCGGTCAGCTCGATCATTCGTCTTCGGTCCCCAGGAGGTTGTCGAGGTCGGGCAGGTCGGCGTCGCCTGTTTCGCCGGGGCGGTCGAGGCGTTCCTGGCTGTGGATGGTGCTGGAGACGATCCGCCATTGGCCTTGGCGCGGGGCGAGGGTGTAGGTCGCGTCGAAGGCGTTGAGCCGTTCGTGCGTGTGGCCGAAATGGCTGACCAGGCCGCGCACGCGCCACTTGCAGTGCACGGCAAAGGCAATGTCTTCGTCACCCGGTTCGAGGGCTTCGGGGTCGGCGGGGACGAGCTGGGCTTCGATGACGTCGACTTCCTGCACCTTGCTCACCGCGCCGCCCTCTTCGCGGAGGATGAGCGAGGCGTAGACGTTGTTGTAGATCGCTTCGAGTTCGGGGCCGGCGACGCTCTGGGCGAGGGCGTCGTAGATCGCGCTGTCGGTGTTGTAGTCGAAGGCGCGGTAGATATTGCGGTGGAGCAGGGTGAAGGTGTTGATGGCGTCGGCGTCGCTGGGGCGGGCGATCGGCGTCGGCTTGAGTGGGCTGGCGGTGGTAGTCGTTCGTACACCGCCCAGCGGGAAACACACGCCGGCCGCGACCAGGGTGATGGGGATTGCGAGCAGCGCGGCGCCGAATTGTCGCCGGGTCGATAGCGCGATGGTGAAGATCCCGCCGACGGCGAGCAGGGCGAGCGAGAGGACGGGGTAGTAGAGCGTCTTGGGCGTCGCTGGCTTGGTGGGTGGCGGCCCTGCGAGGATGGCGGGCGGTGGTGCTGCGGCGTCGCCGTGCCAGGTGTAGGCGGGCTCGTCGGGGCTGAAGACGACGAGGGTGGACTTGCCCATCGCGCTGAGCTCGGCGACGGATGGCGCGCGTGGTGTCGTTGATTCGGTCGCTGCGTTCGGCGGGTTGAAGGTCGCGCCGTTGTTGTCGGCGAAGGCGTCGGGGGCGAAGCTGGTCCAGACGAGCTCGACGCGTCCGGGCTTGCCGAGGGCGGGGTAGCTGGCGGCGTAGCTGAGGAAGGCGTGGTCGATGAACTGGTCGGGCGGGATGGCGGCGTCGGGGACGGCCGAGGGCAGGGTCGTGACGATGCGGCCCGCGACGATGGGGGCGACCGGGACGCCGTCGATCGCGACGGTGTTGTGCTTCGCGTGGTAGTCGTGGAGCATTTGGTCGGCGTCGAGCGGGTCGAGGGACTCGTACTGCTCGAGCGTGAT
>JBITAC010000175.1:0-7414 GCA_044439905.1 Phycisphaerales bacterium JB063
GAGCAGCTTCACAACACCCGCGAACTGCCCGGCCGAGATACCCAGCGCATCGGGCAAGACGCCGCGCTCGTTGGCGAGCTTGCCCAGATTGTTCCGCAGCAGCTTCGCCGCCTGCTTCGCGTCGGCGCCCTCGGCCAGCGCCTGCTCGAAGTACGCCGTCGTCGCGGGCTCGTCGACGATCCCCGTCGCATCGATCTCTTTCAGGCCGAGGTCATCGACGTAGCGCTTGAGCCGGTCGGTCGGCAGTTCCACCAGCCGGGCGCGGATCGTGTCGAGCATCGCGTCGTCGATCTCCACCGCGCACAGGTCCGGGTCGGGGAAGTAGCGGTACTCGTCCTCGTCTTCCTTCTCGCGCTGCGGCGTGGTTTCGAGCTTGACATCGTCCCACCCGCGTGTGGATTTCGAGCGCGACGCCATGACGACGCCGTCTTCGAGCCACTTCTCGATCTGGCGGGTGTGTTCGTGGAGGATCGCGCCGTGGACCGCCTTGAACGAGTTGAGGTTTTTGATCTCGACGATGGGTGTCTTGTAGGTTTGGCCGTCCTTTTCGATGACGACGTTGATGTTGGGCTCGAAGCGCATGTGGCCTTTTTGCATGATGCCCTGCGTGACGCCGAGGTGTCGGCAGATGTCGCGGAGCATCTGGCCAAACGTCACCGCCTCGTCGGCGCTGCCGAAGTCGGGCTCGGTGACGATCTCGAGGAGCGGCGTGCCTGCGCGGTTGAGGTCGACCAGCGAGCCGTCGCTGTGCCCGCCGCCGGGCAGGTCGTGCAGCAGCTTGCCCGCGTCTTCCTCGAGATGGGCGCGGGTGATGCGGACCCGTTTCGTATCGTCGCCGACCGGGATATCGAGGTGCCCTTCGCCGCAGATCGGCTGGTCGTACTGGCTGATCTGGTAGTTCTTGGGCAGGTCGGGGTACCAGTAGCTCTTGCGGTCCCACTTGCAGCGCTCCGCAATGTCGCAGTTGAGCGCGAGCCCGACGAGGACGGACATCTCGACCGCGGCCTTGTTCATCACCGGGAGCGTGCCGGGCATGCCGACGACGACGGGGCTGAGCAGGGTGTTGGGTTCGCTCTCGAAGTAGTCGGGGTGGGCGACGTTGGGGGCGTCGGTCCACATCTTGCTGCGGGTATCGAGCTCGACATGGATCTCCATGCCGACCATGAGGGTGGTCTTGAGCCCGTAGTAGGCGCCGGGGTCGGTGGTTTGTTGGGGCGTGGTCATGCCGGAGAGTTTAGCGGTTCTCGTCGGCGGGTTTCAGGGCGGGGTAGGTGTCTTCGAGCTGTTCGAAGAGGGACGTTTCATCCTCAAACGCGGGGAAGGCGAACTCGCCGATGATCACGCGGGGGACGCTCCCGCGCATCGTGGTCGGGTTGACGGCCAGACTGTAGACCCGGGCGGCGTGTTCGAGTTGCGTTTCGATCCGTGGGTCGGTGAGCGCGGTGGCGATCGCTTCCGCCCCGACCAGCCGCTCGGCCTCGGCGCGGAACTGGGTATCCACAATCCCCAGCGGGACACTGCCATCCACTTTCTGGCGTGGGATCTGCTCGACGAGGTAGGCGTCGAACGCGGCGAGTTGGCTGGCGTCGGCGACCCAGACCGCGAGGGCGAGCCTGGCGATTGCGCAGGAGGTGCGTGAGCCGAACGACTGCTGCTCGACGTAGGGATTGCAGGCCGGGTCGATGGCGGTGGGCAGGAGGATAAGGTTGATTTGGCCGGGGTATCGCTCGAGGGCCGCGTGGAGGAGTTGGTGGGTGTTGAGGCAGTGGTAGCAGTTGTAGTCGTAGAGCAGGGCGACGGTGTGGGGCGCTTCGGGGTCGCCGAGGGTGGGGTTTTGCGCGGGGTCGGGGAGGGTGAACCGGACCTGGGGGTTGACGGCGACGGCGGGTGGGGGGAGCAGGAGCTGTGCGGCGATGAGTGTGGCGGGGGCGGCGAGTCCGAGGAGGGGGAGCGTGCGTGGGCCTTGCAGCAGTGCGGCGGCGGCGAGGAGGAGTGAGCAGCCGTGCGCCGCCATGCAGAACGGGCAGACTTCGTGGAGCACGAAGAGCTGGAGGTAGATGAACCAGAGCGCGGCCCCGCCGGCGGCGATCGCGGCGGTGTTGAGGATGCGCCACGCCCGACCGCGGTGGGGCTGTGGGCTGTGCGGCCCGGCGTGGAGTGAGGCGGCGAGGATGATGAGGTAGGCGACCATGGCCGGGGCGCTGACGGGGAAGCGCCAGACCTTGGACCACCGGCTGGCGAGGACATCCGCGCATCCCGCGCCCGCGCCGCAGCCGGGCGGCGCGACGCCTTTGGCCGCGAGGTAGAAGAGGTAAGCGGAGATGCAAAGCCCGAGCAGCGCAGTGAGACGGATCACCCAGAGCAGGGGGGCGGATGCGGCGGTGCGGTCTTGTGCGGGGGCAGAGGGCATCGCCGAATCGTAGGGCGGGTGGAGCGAGTCCGCGAGCGATACCCAACGAGCGCTGCCATCCGGACTGGTGGCTCATGGTGGGTATCGGCCGCGGACGGCCTCCACCCACCCTACGCGCTTGCGTCAGGCCACGTCACACCGGCAGCTTGTGGAACGTGGTGGTGAAGCCCTCGGCGTCGAGGCGGGCTTTGAGCGCGTCGATGTGGTCCTGGTCGCGCGTCTCGACCTTGCACTCGACGCTGACGGACGCGATCTCGTCGCCGCCGAATACGCGGTCGTGGGCGATGTCGATGACGCTGACGCCCTGCTCGGCCAGGAGTTTGGTGAACGCGGCGAGCCCGCCGGGGCGGTCGGAGATGTGGGCGCTGAATCGGCACAGCCGGCCGTCGGCGGCGAGGCCGCGCTGGATGATCCGGCCGAGCATGGTCGTGTCGATGTTGCCGCCGCAGAGGATCGTGCCGACCTTCTTGCCCCGCAGGTCGTCGAGCTTGTGCCCGAGGATCGCGGCGACGCCGGCCGCGCCCGCACCCTCGACCACGGCCTTTTCCATCTCGACCAGCCGGAGGATCGCGAGCGCGAGGTCGTGCTCGTTGATCGAGACCATCCGATCGACATGGCGTTTGGCGATGGCGTAGGCGTTGGAGCCGACGACGGGCACGGCCAGGCCGTCGGCGAGCGTGGGCAGCATGTCGCCCTTGACGGGTTGGCCCGCGGCGAGCGCGGGGCCGTAGCTCGCGGCGCGTCGGGGCTCGACGCCGATGACCTCGACGTCGGGCTTGATGGAGTTGACCGCCAGCGCGACGCCGGCGATCAGTCCCGCGCCGCCGACGGGCACGACGATCGCATCGAGGTCGGGCACCTGCTCGAGCATCTCAAGCCCGATCGTGCCGGCGCCGGCGATGATGTCGGGGTGGTCGTAGCCGTTGATGTAGGTGAGCCCGTGTTGCTCGACCAGCGTCGTCGCGTGGTCCTTGGCGTCGCCGATGTGGTCGCCGTGGAGCACGACGTTGGCGTCGAAGCCGCGGCAGTTGGTGACCTTGATCATCGGGGCGAAGGTGGGCATGACGACGGTGACGGGGATGCCCAGCTGCTGGCCGTGGTAGGCCAGCGCGAGCGCGTGGTTGCCGGCCGACGCGGCGATGACGCCTTGCTGTTTCTGCTCGGGCGAGAGCCGCAAGAGCGCGTTGCGTGCGCCGCGCTCTTTGAACGAGCCCGTGCGCTGGCGGTACTCGCGCTTGAGGTAGAGGTCGTACCCGACCAGCTTGGACAGCCCCGCCGAGTGCCGGCAGGTCGTGTGCACGACCCCGCCCTTGATCCGGTGCGCCGCGGCGAGGATGTCGTCGGTCGAGACGGGGAGGTCGGCGGCGGTCTCGGGCTTGGTTGGCATGGGCGTATCGTAACGATGCGCTTCGGCTTCGCCGAATGGCTGCGCCACTCACTTGGTGTCGCAGGGGGGGGCGGGGAGACATGCTCATGCATTATCCGGGCCCGTCAGTTCATCAGCGATGACCTGCATCAGATCGCCGCGTGCGCCGTGCATTGCCCGCAAGACGATCACCCCGGTATCGTTCGTCAGGTAGAACACGAGCACGCGGAAGCCGGGAACTTTACGGACCCGGACACCTGCGACCCGCTCATCGGACGTACGCCACACCCTTCCGAGTTTCGGATAGCGGGCGAGCGAAGCGATCAACTCATCCGCCGCTGCGGCGAAGCGATCGGCCGCAGCCGGCTGTTCGACGGCGATGTCGGCATAATGACGGATCAGGTCGGCTTCGAAGGCCGCCCGACGAATCACGCGCAACGTGCATCCCCGCGCCGCCTGGCTGCTTCCGCCCGAGCCTTCTCCCAGATACGGGACATCTCGTCGGGGGTGAGTTCGACCTCATCACCCTCCAGCCCCTTAAGGAGTTCCTGCGTGAGCCATTCCCTTGCCTGCTCGCGCTGCCGCTGCCGGATGAGGTCACGTACGACCTCGCTCTCCGTGGCGTATTGGCCCGAGGTGATCTGCGCCTTGACAAATGCACGCTGCTCGGCGGGCAAGGTAATCGTCAGTCTTTCCATCTCGTTTGCTCCACAACCGGATCACACTTAATCATACGATCGCATGAGCTGAAATCAAGGCGTTTTAGGGTTCTAACGCCGGGTCCGTCATGCCCAGCGACTTGAACGCTTCGATCCGTAGGTGGCAGGCGTCGCAGTGCTCGCAGGGCTTGCCGTCGGTGGTCGGGTCGTAGCAGGTGTGGGTGAGGCTGTAATCGACGCCGAGCTTGAGGCCGCGCTGGATGATCTCGGGTTTGGTGAGTTGCATGAGCGGGGCGTGGACGGTGAGGGTTTCGCCCTCGACGCCAGCCTTGGTGGCGACGTTGGCGAGCCGGGTGAACGCCTCGATGAACGCGGGCCGGCAGTCCGGGTAGCCCGAGTAGTCGACGGCGTTGACGCCGATGAAGATGTCGTGGCAGTGGAGGACCTCGGCCAGCCCGAGGCCGTAGCTCAGGAAGACGGTGTTGCGTGCGGGGACGTAGGTGATGGGGATGCCGTGGGCGATGTCGTCGTCGCTGCGGTCTTTGGGGACGGCCAGCGCTTCGTCGGTCAGCGCGCTGCCGCCGAAGGCCCCGAGGTCGACGGTGACGGTGCGGTGTGAGGCGACGCCGAGGTGTTGCGCGACGTTGGCGGCGGCGGTGAGTTCGACGCGCTGCTTTTGGCCGTAGTCGAAGGAGATGGCGTGGCAGCCGTAGCCCTGGTGCTTGGCGATCGCGAGGGTGGTGGCGGAATCGAGCCCGCCCGAGAGCAGGACGACGGCGGGTTTAGTTTGGGAGGTTTCCATACATGGACGATGATAGCGGAAGGGAGGCGCCGCCAAGGCGCCAAAAGCACCAAGAAAGACATGAAACAAGATGAGCGATCGCGTAAAACTGCCCACGGTCTTCCTTGGCGAGCTTGGCGTCTTGGCGGTTACTTCTCCTTGCCCGCTACAATCCCGTCATGCCTGAGCCCGAGCCGGTGGTGATGATTCATGGGATCGCGATGCGTCGTGCCGAGAAGGTCGCGAGCTACGCGTCGACGATGCAGCAGCGTCTGGGGGAGGGGTACCGCCTGGTGCCGGTGTACTGGGGGGACCTGGGCGCGGACGACACGTACCTGCACAAGGTGATTGCGCGTTACGAGCAGCGGAGCACGAACTTCGGCGCGATGATGCGGGATGCGTTTACCCGGCCGATGGTGCGCGGCGCGGGCAAGGCGCGTGCGTGGGTCGAGGCGCAGCGGGGCGACCTGCGCCGATCGAGCATCCTGCGTGAGCAGTCGCGTCGGCACAGCACGAACACCCGGGCGAACGTGCACGGCTACCTGGGGGACAAGTTCCAGGAAGCGCGTCTCTGGCTGACGCAGCAGTCCCTGCCGTTCCTCGCGGACGTGATCGTGTACCAAAGCCATACGTACCGCCAGAAGATCCACGAGCGGGTGCGCGAGGTGATCGACCGTGAGCTGGGCGAGGATGCGGGTCGCGCGGGTCGGCCGATCAAGGTGATCGCGCATTCGCTTGGCGGGGTGGTGGCGTTTGACATGGCGGTGCAGAACACGGACCCGCTGCACGTCGAGGCCTTTGTGACGCTGGGCAGCCAGCCGGCGTTCTTCCACCTGCTCGACCCGCGCGAGGGGCTTGCGGCGTTTGAGGGGGACCAGCCGGTCGAGCTGCCCGCGACGATCGGGCGCTGGACCAACGTGTGGGACGAGTACGACCTGCTGGCGTTTGGCACGGGCGAGGTGTTTCGGCTGCACGATGGCCGACCCCCGATCGACACGGCCGTGCGCTGCACGCGCTCGCGGATCAAGGGCGCGGCGTTCATGAAGTCGCACCTGGGGTACTTCGAGAGCGAGGGGGCGGCGAAGGCCACGCGGGAGGCGCTGGATGGGCCGGGCAACGGTTAGTATGGTTCCGCACCGTACCGCGTCGCTGTGTAAGGCGATGTTTCGCCGACTGCCCAGCGGGCAGCGCGTGCACCACCCGCCCAGGCACGCGTTGCCCAGACGCCCCGCGTCGCTGGGCAGCCGGCGAAGCGGCGTGTATCGTTTTGCCCTGACCGTCCATGACTTGATCTGAACCACACGGCTACACGAGGCCCGCACCATGCCCATGAAGTTCTACGGCTACACCAAGTGTTCCACCTGCCGCAACGCGATGAAGTGGCTCGATGAGCACGGCGTCGAGTACACCTTGATCCCGATCATCGAGAAGCCCCCGACCCGCGCGGAGTTCAAGACCGCGCTCGCCGCGGGGTTCACGATGCGCAACCTGTTCAACACCTCGGGCATCCAGTACCGCGAGCAGGGCATGAAGGCGAAGCTCGACAAGATGTCCGACGCCGAGGCGCTCAAGGCCTTGGGCGGCAACGGCTACTTCGTGAAGCGGCCGTTTGCGATTGACGGCAAGCGCGTGACGCTGGGTTTCAAGCCCGACAAGTACGCCGAGGCCTGGGGATAGGCACTCGTCGCCGTGCCCCGGCCCGCCGCCGCGGCTTTCCACCCGCACCTCACCTAGGGTCGCCCCGCATCGGCCAGCGGCTTTCGGTATGATCTCTTGTCCATGAATGTAGCCGCCGACGTCCCCCAGCCCGAAGTCGCCCCCGTCCGTCGAAGGGCCCTGCCGCGCCTGACCGCGGGGCGCTTTGGTGCGGTCCTGCTGCTGCTGATCGCGTTGCCCTGTTTCCTGACCATCCCCTGGACCCTGGGCAGCCCGAACTACACCGAGGCCGACAAAGGCACGCGGTTTAACGACCAACGCCTCGATGACTCGGCCCAGCTCCAGCCGCCGGGCACCATCACCTTCCAGCCCGAGGAGGGGGGCGAGACCTACCGCTTCTTCGAGCCGCTGGGCACCGACCACATCGGCCGATCCCTGCTCGTGCGATGCCTCCTGGGCGGGGCGATCTCGCTAGGCATCGGCATCTGCGCCGCGCTGATCTCCGTCATCATCGGCGTCTCCTGGGGCGCGGCGTCGGGCTA
>JBITAC010000176.1:0-4805 GCA_044439905.1 Phycisphaerales bacterium JB063
CATCGGACAGAATCACGAGCACAGAATCTTCCACCACTGGATCGTAACTTGTGAATCCTCGTCGCTCAGCCTCTCTCAATTGCTCGCGAGTGATAATCCTGCAATCACCTTCCCACTCAGCTACTGTATCAGTATCGGAACGCGTATATGTATAAGTTGGAGGTGGGGCATTAGGATCAGGATTGATGGGCCTAAACTCACCTGGCCTGAGTTGAGTAACCCCGCCGTCGTTTGCATCGACCCCACGCGGCATCTCCATTCGACGCACCATGCCGATTAGTTCCAATTGGAAGTCTACTCGATGCCTAACTCGTATTCTAAACACGGGCTTGCGGCACGCATGGCCGCTGGGGACGGGGCTTAGATTTGCTCGTTCGTCAGTTGTACACCTTCCCCACTTCCATTGGATTTCAAATCCAATACGGATTTGCCCACCTAAATTTGCTCCCAATCGATTGTCAGCTTCAGCAATATCACCCAGGTTTATCGCACCAGAGAAAATCAAACGCCTAACACCCGAATCTCGACTCGGTGTTCTATAGCGACGTATATCTGATAAATAGTTTTCCTCGACAAGGCGGAAATTTGAGACCTCTATCTTTGCAATCGACGGATCAAAATCAACATCCAATGTCCCACGCGCTGCTTGGATATGGCTGGTACCATCATCACCATTCATGATGGTGATAGAGGGGATATCGAAACTAACATCCTCAAGTCCATAAGGATCGACACCGCTCCCCATCCCAAAATACCCTGCGTATGCATTCATCCCATCGGGATATCCAATCGGATCGCGCGAAACAAACCGATCTAGGCCCGCGTCGTAGTAGCGTAAACGGAAGTACATCAACTCGGATTCCGGGTCTAACGTCTGCCCTGTAAAGCCCTTGTATTGCCCGTAGTCCGTCCCGCCCGCCTTGACCGAATACGACGCATCCATGACGGTTTGTTCGCCGTAGGGGGTGTAGCGGTAGCGTTCGAGGAGGGTGCCGGTGTCGTCCAGCAGCGCGATCACGTTGAACTGGGCGTCGTGCGCGTAGTATTGTTCCACCTGCGTGCCGTCGAGCCCGCCGCCGTCGTCCGGGTCGTCCCAGTAACGCACCGCCACCGCGTCGATGTAGTACGGGTGGTAAACCAACTGCTCCATCGGGTCCGCGTCCGGGTCACCGCCCTTCGTGCTGTCGGTATCGCGGCGGGTTTCGATGCACTGCCAGCCGGTGTAGTACGCGTGGTCGCTGTAGTCGAACGTGCCGCTTCCGGGGGCGTACACGTGCTTGATGATGCGTCGGCCCAGGCCGTCGTAGGCGTACTCGGCCACCGTGTCCGCCCCATCCTCGAGCTTCACCAGCCGGCCCCACGCGTCGTACGTCGCGGCGGCCGCGGTCTCAGGGTCATTCGGAAGCGGTAACGAAGTCATACTGCCTGCAGCGTCGTAGGTGGGGGTCGGCCAAGCCGCTTGCGCTGCCCGGTTGACCCCGATGCTCCGGGGGCTGGGGCGGTAGGCACCGCATGAGCTCAAGGCGCTCTGGCCAACACCGGCAACCCGGGCGTCGCTTGTGATGCGACGCTGACCGAGGCTCAAAATGGGCGATACAGGACTCGAACCTGTGACCTCACGCGTGTGAAGTGCTCCCAAAGGACCTCTCTAACGCATAAACCACGATATACACGGGGTTTCCAAATTGCAAGGATTTCGTCTATTGCACCGATTTTAGCCACTATTCGGCTAGTTGCGCGGTGTACACCGCGCAAAACCGCGCCGAGCATCGACGCCGCTCTTCAATTCTCGTCATCCAGGTTCTTCTCGCGCTGCACGATTCGCCAGGTTGAGAAGCTATCCCGATCGATCCTGCGTGCAGTACCCGTCTTGCCGTTGGACTTGAAATGGTTACGGGTCGCACCCGAGGAAACCCTGGCTTTCGCGTTTTTGAAGCTCAGACCGTCGACGTCCTCCGTCAGCAACGTCGCCGCCTCCGACACGGTCAGCCACTTCGGCGACGTGGCGTCGCCATGCGGAACGGCATCACGCAACCAGATCGGATCAAGGTTGATCACCAAACGCTTGTTCGCGAGGTATGCCAACTCCGAGACCGCGCCGAAGGCGGGACGCAGGGGCAATCGACACTTCGGAGTCGGCATCAGCGCCGGCACAAGCATGTGCGGGGACGATGATGCCCGAATGCGCGGCGACACATCGAGCACCTGCGCCGCGTCCGGCCATGTCATCCCCCGGCCGAGAAAGAGATCTCCGCTTCGTCTTTCCCCATGCAGAATGCCCAGGAACGCCAGCCGCCCGGGCACTTCGATGGCCACACCACCGATCGCGCCAGCGGACGCCGCAAGCAATCCAGCGACGCCGTTGAAGTCGGGCTGCCACTGCTTGAGTCGATCCGTCGGGACTTTCACGAGGCCACATTCGTAGCAATTCGCTACGCCGATCGGGCCCGTTGGATAGTCCCGCACATCGACCTCAAGCGTATGCCCATCGGGACATCCGTCACACACGACAGTAGTCGACGAAGCTGCCGCACGGAGAACCTTGAGGTCGCTCAGCAACTTGAGCGTCCCATCCGGCCAACGGCTCACCTCGTCGAATGTGTAGATCGGGCTGGCGAGTTGATCAAACCGCCGAAGCAGCGACCTCAGCAGCTTCGTTGCGGGCGATTCCTGACTCGGTAAGGCACGTGCGCGCGATCTGGTCATGCGGGTCATCCTTGAGCGTGCAGCGATCGGGGTAGCCGACCTCGAAGGGCAGTGTCTTGGGCCGTTCTGTTCCAACGGGCATGAACGTGAAGCAGAACTTTGCCCTGCCGGCCTGCACTTCGGCGATGTCGACGTGGTACGCGTTGATGGCCTCACTCATCAGGCCGTACATCGCACGCGGCGCATCAAGCGTGGACTTCGCCTCGAGCGTGATCCGCCGACCGTCCCCCCGCTGGCGATCGGCAGGCAGGTCAAGCCGAAGCAGCCGCACATCGACCGACTGGACACGGTCGGCGGGATCGAGCGTGAACTCAAACGAGGGATCCTTGAGCACGGACAGATCAAACGGCACACGGCCGTCCTCATCGGGCAGGCCAACCAGACCGAGCACGTGGATACAGAAAAGCTCCGCCAAAGCCTTCTTCTGATCTTTGTTCCCGCGGGCATGCAATTCGATGGTGCCCGCCTCGGGCCGGTAGTTGAAGATCACCTCGAACGCCGACTGCCGCGGCCGACGCTGGAACCGGCCGTTTTCGTCGTAGCCGAGATCCGTGTTGGCGGCGTCTTCCGGGTATGCGAAATAGCAGAAGCGTTCGGGATCAACCCGACGATACACATCCACGTGGCAGTGACGTCCGAGCCCTTGCCGACGGTAGTGGTTCGCCAGAGCGTCAGCAAAATCGTTCAATGCCTCCTCGTCCGTCCTCGCCTCTAGTCGGTAGCCGACGAACCGGTTCCAGTTGAAGCTGTAGCGGTCCATCTCGTGGAATGCACCGGCCGCTTCAAAGCGTCGCGGCTCGTTGAGGAACGTCCACATGGCCCGCTCGTAGTCGTTTCGCATCGCAGCGAACTGCTCGGACCAGTCCATGTTCCAGAGCGACGCTTCTTCGAGGATAGCCTCCGCCCCCTTGCCGCACGCGAGCTACATGACCAACGAAAAGTCGGAGTCAACGCGCCGCAGCACGGCATCCCCGAGGCCATCCATCGCCTCCGCGATGGGGTCCGCTGCCGATTCAGGCAAATCGCCCCAGACAATCGCCAGATCGATGTCCTTTCGTCTGAAATACTCACGAATCAGTGCGTTGGGGGTAAGTCGTAGAAAGGTACGCCGTGCATAGGTTTTTGCCATGAATAGACTCCGACAGGAGTAAGCATGTTAGCGTTTTGATAGGTTCTTGCAACTCGACTAAATAGCCCACTCAGCCCCATCCAGATTCCCCCAACCGGCCGGGACATGGGTTGGATTCGCCGAAACGCCCGCATCAACCACCCCAAACTTAGAGTTGTACAGGGCAGGGCTCAGGCGGAGCCTTGGAATCGCCGGCCCGGGTGAGGCCGCCATCCCCGAGCGGATCGCCGTATCAGCATGACCATTGAGAGATCATTCAAGACTCAGAAGCCCGAACACATCGCCGCAAGTGTACTTACCTCCTCGACCAAATCTAAGCTAATCACAATGCAGTCAGAGCGTTATGCCGGTCTTGGCGGTACGATGTCCCCTGTGGGTTTAGGGCATGAACGGAGCCCCAAATCTTAATCGGTAGAAGCCGGGGCATCCTCAGCATGGTTGACGAGAAAGACGATTCAGGTGGGCCCAATGACCAGGAGTTGAGCCTTTCTCGACTCTCCAACCACCTGTGGGAAGCCGCCAACATTCTGCGTGGCCCGGTCGACGCGGCCGACTTCAAAACCTACATTTTCCCGCTGCTCTTCTTCAAGCGTATCTGCGACGTGTTCGACGAAGAGACCGCCGAAGCGCTCGACATGTCCGGCGGCGACCGGCAGTTCGCGTACTTCCCCGAGAACCACCGGTTCCAGGTCCCCGAGGACTGCCACTGGGCCGACGTGCGGTCGAAGACCACCAACGTCGGCCAGGCCCTGCAGAGGTCGATGCGGGCCATCGAGAAGGCCAACCCGGACACGCTCTATGGGATCTTCGGGGACGCGAACTGGACCAACAAAGACCGGCTGTCCGACGCGCTGCTCTGCGACCTGATCGAGCACTTCTTCAAGCTCCGTCTCGGCAACGCCTACGCCCGAGCCGACATCCTCGGCCAGGGCAAACGCAATGATGGCGTCAATCTGCTCGCTGGGATTCT
>JBITAC010000177.1:0-12062 GCA_044439905.1 Phycisphaerales bacterium JB063
AAGAAAAAACCCCGCAGCGTTTGCCGCGGGGTTCGGGGGTTGGTTTCGTGGGGCGTTGTTACGCGCGTCGACGCCGTGCGACCAGCAGGCCGCCGAGGCCGAGGATCGCGAGGGAGCCGGGCTCGGGGGTGATGCTGACGACGATCTCGGTGCTGGCGATCTCGGTGAGACCGTCGTACGCGGTGAGGGTGAAGGTGTAGTCGCCCACGGCGTTGGGGTCGAAGCCGGGGGTGAACCAGTGGGGCTTCCACGAGTTCTGCGCGACGTTGTTGCCGGCGATCAGCGCGGCGTAGCCGGCGGCGTCATCGGCGGAGTTGGGGATGGACGCGCCGTCACCGTTGGCGGTGGCGTTGGTGCCGATGGCGTGGTCCCACTGGACCATGCCGGTGCCGGGGTTGACGGCGTTGATCGGGTCGAAGGCGGGGATGAAGGTGCCGACCGTGGAGGTCATCGAGAGGACATAGTTAAGGTCGTCGAGGTTCCAGCCCGACGTGCCGTCGACGTTGGAATTGATCGACCACTCGAAGCTCCACTCGGCGGTGGGGAAGGACTGGCCAGGCCCGACGCCGGGGTCGAAGGTGTAGGTCCCGTCGCCGTTGCTGTTGAAGGTGTTTTCGGCGACACCGGAGGCGTTGTGCCGGAGCTTGGCGCGGAGGCCGAGCTCGACCCCTGCGTTGGTGTCGACGGTAAAGCCGCCGTTGGCGTTGCCATCACCAAAGATGATGTCGGGGGTGACGTCTTCGTCGAAGACGACGGCGGCTTGGGTCTGGGCTGCGCAGCACGACACAGCGGCACCGATAGCGGCGATAGCGAGGCGATGAGATAAAATCACAGGATGTCCTTTTCTCTTCCAGGTTCCACCAACCGCCGGCCCGGGAACATCCCTCGCCGAGATACACGAAACGATTGACGGATTGCCGTTGTTTGTAGACGCTGGGCGCTGCGCTGTCAATGACCCGGATGGACTAGGCCGTGTCTCCTGGCTCGAGTGTTGCCGGTTTTGCATCAATGCGCGGTAAGCCAGTCAAGCTGGCGGAGTTTGCGAACCCACGCGTTACGCCGCGCGTCGCCGACGCTGCAGCAGGCAGGCCCCCATTCCCGCCAGCAGCGCGAGCGAGCCGGGCTCGGGGACGGCGGTGATGCGCCAGATGCCGCCGTCGGTTTCGCCGGCTTCGAGGTTGAAAAAGTCCAGCCGGTCGGGCCCGACCAAGAGGTAGAGCTCGCCGTTCTCGTCTTCGGCCATGCTCCAGATCCGGTCGGGCAACTCGAGGTCTTCGGGCAGGACGATCTGGAACCGCTGGAGCCCGGTGCGGGCGTCGCCGTTGGCCGCGTCGAGGTCGCCGTAGTAGATGTCGATGACGTTGTTGGGTTCGCCGTCGTTGTCCTCGCCGGTGTCGGCAAAAATGTACATGCCTTGGAGCCCTTCGAGCTCGGTGCCGCGGTAGATGAATCCGCCGACGACGTTGTTGGCTTCGTTGATGCCGCCCGGGAGGTTGTGGTAGAGCTCCCAGACGGGGCCGATGGGCTGGGGCTCATCACTATCGGGGAGCAGGTCGGGCCGGACCAGCGCGGTGCCTTCATAGGCGCCCCAGCCGTAGTTGCCGCCGTTGACGATGAGGTTGATTTCCTCGCGTGCGCCTTCGCCGACGTCGCCGATAAAGATTTGGCCGGTGACCTGGTCAACGCTGATGCGGTAGGGGCTGCGTAGGCCGTAGGCGAAGGTCTCGGCGTGGGTGTCGGGGTCGCCGTCGGTGTTGCCGAAGTTGTCGGGGTGGATGTAGTACTGGTCGAATCGCCCGCCGGTGGGGCGCGAGTCGTTGGACCCGAGCGCGAGCGGGTCGATGCGCAGGACGGAGCCGAAGATGTTGCGGGGGTCCTGTGCGTTGGTAAAGCGGTCCTGGTTGAAGGCCGAGCCGTCGGTATTGGGGAACGCGTTGCCGCCGCCGTCGCCGCTGGTGATGATGAGGTACTCGTCGGGGGTGAAGGCGATGTCGGCGAGGGTGTGGATGATGCCGGGCCGCTGGGAGCGCATGACCTCGCGCTGCGTGACGTTGGCGTTGGGGCCCGAGACGTTAAGCTGGGTCGCGCCGCTGATCGCGCTGGGGTCGATGGTCCACTCGGTGATGACGTTGTCGACGATCGAGCCGACGCCGTCGAAGAAGTCGGCGTCTTCGCCGTTGTTGTTGGGCACGCCGACCTCGGCGAGTTCGGTGGTGACCACATAGAACCGGCCGTAGCCGCGGCTGTTGGGGTCGAGGAAGCCGGGGTGCGCGGCGATGGAGGTGTTGCCGATCTGCCGGAAGTCGGACTCGGTGCCCGGCGAGCCGAAGGGCGGGGGCGAGTTGACGTTGTAGGTGTCGAGGAACGCGCCCGGCGCGAGTGTGCCGTCGGCCTGGAGCAGGCGGACGTGGCCCGTGAGCGTGAGGACCAGGTGCCGACCATCGCCCAGCGGGGTCATGTCGACGGGGATGAGCTGGGGCCGATCGTTCGCGGTGTTACCCGTGAGCACACCATTGAGCCCGTCGACGAGCGGGACGAGTTGGATCTGTTCGGAGCCGAGCGGGACCTGCGACTGGGCGTTGGCGTGTGTGGCGGGCAGGGCGACGCTGATCGCCGCGAGACCGATCGCCGGGATGAGGGTACGCGTCTTCATAGATGTTGCTCGCAATGGAATCGGGTTTACGAACGCATCGCTGCGGAACGTACAGCAGCGGTGGCGGGCCTCTTCCGATGCCCCGTTGCGAGGCATCCCTCCCAGGCCGACGGCTTTTTGAATCGGCCAGACCGACTATACCGGTGCGCGTTCGATCCACCGCATGAACTTCTGGTTAGTCGCGTTCAAACTTGGTGCGCGCCGTATTTGGTTTGTTGGCGGCATGTCGGCACGCGGTTGCGATAGAATCGAGCGATGGCTGAATCGGTTGAGGTATTGATTGTCGGGGCCGGCCCGATCGGGCTTGAGCTGGCGGTGTCGCTCCAGGCGATGGGGGTGGGGTATGTGCAGCTTGAGGCGGGGTTGATCGGCCAGACGGTGCTCGACTACCCGCCGGGTACGACGTTTTTCTCGAGCCCGGAGCGGATCGCGATCGCGGGTGTGCCGTTGATGTTGGCCGACCAGTGCAAGGCGACGCGGGAGCATTACCTGACCTACCTGCACGCGGTGGTCAAGCAGTTCGGCCTGCGGGTGCGCGACGGTGAGCGGGTGGTGTCGATCGCGAAACGCGGCGACGGGCGGTTTGCGGTCGCCAGCAGCCAGGGGGCGTACGACGCGCGCGTCGTGGTGTTGGCGATCGGAGACATGCACCATCCGCGCGAGCTGAGCGTGCCGGGCGAGGGCTTGCCGCATGTGTCGCACCACCTGCGCGAGCCGCTGCGGTACTTCGGCCGACGCGTGCTGATCGTCGGGGGCAAGAACTCGGCGGTCGAGGCGGCGCTGCGCTGCCAACGCGCAGGGGCGCGGGTCACCATCAGCTATCGCGGCGACGCGTTTGATGAAGGATCGATCAAGTACTGGCTGCTGCCGGAGATCAAAGCGCTCATCAAGCACGGGCAGGTGGGCTATCACCCGCGCACCGTGCCGACGCAGATCGATGCGACTGCGGTGACGCTGGCGTCGGTCGATGATCCGTCCCAGACGCACACGGCCGCGGCCGACGACGTTCTGCTGCTCACGGGCTACGAGCAGGATAAGACGCTGTTCGAGTCCGCAGGCGTCGAGCTTGAAGGCGGCAACCTCGCGCCCAGGCACGACCCGACGACGATGATGAGTAACGTCGAAAACCTCTACCTCGCGGGCACCGCCGCGGCCGGGACACAGCACGCTTTCAAGCTGTATATCGAAAACTCGCACCCGCACGTGACCCGCATCATCACGTCGATCACCGGTAGCGCCCCGCCGGACCACCTCGTCAACACCGCGGCGAAGACGTACGGCCTGCCCGAGAGCTAAAACAGCTACACTCTGGGCATGAAACGACTTACCAAAGCGTGCCTGCTGGCGTTAGTGCAAGTGTCCCTGCTCGGCTGCGCTGCGACTGAGCCCGTCATGTACACCAACCCGATCGCCCCCGACGGTGAAGACCCGTGGGTGACGAAGCACGACGGGATGTACTACTACACCTTCGGCACCGGGCCCAACCACACGGGCGAGTACAGCCAACGCAACGCGGTGTGGGTCTCTGGCTCGCGCTCACTGATCGAGGTATGCACCGCCGAGCCCGCGCTGGCGTGGGCGCCCGAGGCGGGCACGATGTACTCCGAAGAGCTCTGGGCGCCCGAGCTGCACTACTACGGCGGGGCGTGGTACCTCTACATCGCCGCGGATGATGGCAACAACGACAACCATCGTACGCACGTGCTCCGCCGGACTGACGCCGACCCGCGCGGCGAGTTCGAGCACCTGGGCGAGCTCGCGCTGCCCGAGGGCAAGTGGGCGATCGACGCGACGCTCATGGAGCACGACGGCGAGCTGTACTGCATCTGGTCCGGCTGGCCGGGCTTCGAGAACGTGCAGCAGAACCTGTACATCTGCCGCATGGATGACCCCGCGACGCCGGTGGGGGAGCGTGTGCTGATCTCGACGCCCGAGCACGCCTGGGAGTTGCAGGGCGGTGCGCCCGGGCTGCCGACAATCAACGAAGGCGCGGCGGTGTTTGAACACGATGGCCGGACGTTTTTGATCTACGCCGCCAGCGGGTCGTGGTCGGACTTCTACTGCCTCGGGCTGATGGAACTTACGGGCGACGACCCGATGGACGCGGCCGCGTGGACCAAGCAGGAGGACGTGTGGTTCTCCAGCGGCAACGGCGTCACCGCGCCCGGGCACGCCTCGGTCGTGATGTCGCCCGACGGCCGAGAGTATTGGCTGGTCTATCACACCGCTAAACACCCCGGCGCGGGCTGGGACCGGCAGGTGTGCATGCAGCGGATCACGTTCGACGAGGCGACCGGCCTGCCCGTCGCCGGCGAGCCCGTGCCCGCAGGTGTGCCGACGGTCGGGCCTTCGGGCGAGTAGCCCGCAGCCCGATGGTGTCAAGCGATCGGGTGCGAATCAATGTAAGCCAGGCGAAGCGGCGCTTGCTTGGGCAAAGTGCCGTCGCCGAGTTGGGCGGGGACACACGTCTGGGGTCTGCACCCTTGTGAAATCGGGGCAACACATTCTCACGCCGGCATGGGACGATCCGGTAGGTTGTATTGCCGGGCCGATCCGTGAAGGAGCGTACGCGTGCCAACGTCGCCAACTCAGCCGGGAACCGCGCAGCCGACCGACCCGATGACGGCCGGTGGCGCGTTAATGCCCACCGCCGGTCGCGACCGGATCGTCGCGATCGACGTGCTGCGGGGCGTGGTGCTGCTGGGCATCCTGGTGATGAATGTGTCGTTTATGGGTTGGCCCGAGGCGTGGGCGCTGGACCCGCTGGTGTTTCGCGATGACACGGCTGGGGAGCGTGGGCTCTGGTTCCTGGCCGAGGTCTTTGCGAATATGAAGATGATGTCGATCTTCTCGCTGCTGTTTGGCGCGGGGATCGTGCTGGTCGCGGAGCGCACGGCGGCGGGGGGTAAGTCGCCCGCGGCGTTGCATTACAAACGGATGGCCTGGCTTCTGGTGTTCGGGCTTTGCCACCTGTTCCTGTTCTGGCACGGCGACATCCTCGCGATCTATGCGCTGGTCGGGTCGGTGGTGTTCCTGCTTCGCCGCCTGCCGGTGCGGTGGCTGGTGGTGGTGGGGTTGGGGTTCATAGGCATCACGTTTGTGATCTGGCTCGGGCTCGGGGCGGTCGTCGCGTTGCTCGAGCAGCACGACCCGGCCGCCGCCGCGGAGATCAACACCTACGACGCCGCGGGCATCGCCGTGGAGATCGAGAACTACCGCGGCGGCCCGCTGAGCCAGATGCGTAGCCGGCTGCCTGCGGGGGTGTTCATGCTGGTGTTCCTTGGGCCGGTGCTGTACTACTGGTGGCCTGCGGGGATGATGCTGCTGGGCATGGCGGCGATGAAGTCCCGGCTGATCACGGGGCAGCGGACCGCCGGGGTCTATGCCGGCATGCTCGCGGTCGGGCTGGTGCTTGGCGTGCCCTCGGCCGGTGCGTTGGCGTGGCTGCGACTCGAAAACACGGTGCCCGCGCCCTCGATGGTCTTCTTCCTCATGGTGGCCCACTTCGTCACGACGCTGCTGATGATCCCCGGCTGGGTCGGCGGGGTCCTGCTGCTTTGCAAACAGCCCTGGTTCCGCAAGCCGGCGTACCCGCTGGCCTGCGTCGGGCGGATGGCGCTGACCAACTACCTCGCGCAGACGGTGGTCGTGACGTTCATCTTCTACGGCCACGGCCTGGGCTACTTCGCCAAGCTCGAACGCCCCGCGATGTTTGCCATCGTGCTCGGCGTCTGGGCACTGCAACTCGTGTGGTCCCCGCTCTGGCTGGCGCGGTTCCGCTTTGGCCCGATGGAGTGGGTCTGGCGTTCGCTCACGTATCTCAGGCCCCAGCCCCTCCTGCGGCGCGCAGCAACCGACGCCGCCCCGTAAACTCCCCCGCGATGGATGCACCCCCGACAACCGGACCCGCCAAGCCAGTACGCCGATCCTTGCGCAAGCGTGATCTCGCGGTCGCGCTCGTCGGCCCCGTGCTGGTGCTCGCGCTGTTCGTGGTCTACCTCGCCTCGCCCGGCCAGTGGGTCCAGGGGGTCGACCTCGACAACGAGCCGACCCTCCTCCTCTACGACGCGCACGGGCAGCTCTTGCCCGGCGCGGAAAGGGGGTTCTACCTCGCCTACATCCTTGAGGAGAGCTACCGCGAGTACCAGCTTGTCGAGATGATCACCTTCGGCTGCTCACTATTGGCGGGGGTGCTCGGCCTGGCCGCGTTTGTTGTCCTATTGCGGCAGACGCTCGCCCACCGTCCCGAGGGGGTCGGGCCGGTGGGGCGGTTCCTGGCGCCGGCGGTCGTCGGGGCGACGGCGCTGGCGGCGATCTTCTTCGCCGGCGAAGAGGTCAACTGGGGCCAGACCTTTACCCGCTGGGGCATCTCGGAGTTTGTGAACCACGCCCCGGGCGACGAGCCCTACGCCGCGCAGAGCATCCATAACACCTGGCAGGGGCTGTCGATCCAGTCGCTGGGCTCCGCTTATCTCTTGGGCGTCCTGGTGCTCGCGCCGGTCCTTTGGCGTTACCGAGAGCGGTGGTCGCTGCCCGCGTTCTGGGCCCCGGCCGTTGCGTGCTGGCCCGCGGGGTTCACCGTGGTCTATGCCTACGTCGTTAAGGAATGCAAGCCCATCTACCTCATGCTTTTTGGGGACGGGCCTGCGAAGCTGGACCCGACCTACATGGGCTACTTCGAGCAGCTCAACGAGCAGAAGGAGATGCTGCTCGCGTTGGGGATGCTGATCTACCTGTCGTACGCGCTGGGCCGGGCGATCTGTGGCCGAGGTGGAAAAGCCGGGGCGGAGTCGGATTCAGCGTCCTGAAATCGCCCCAGTACGAAGAATCCGGGCAGGTCGTTCCAAAAAACTGAGAAAAATATGGTTTTGGGGGTGGGGGGATGCAGAACCTGCGGTATGATCGAAGCTCGTGATTTGACCTTGGGGTACCTGATGTCCGTATTGCCATGCCACCGAGCCGAGCTGCCCCGATGGGGGGCTTGGCTGTTCGCCCTGACGTTATCGCTGGGCTGGGTCGGCGTGGCTTGGGCCGGGAACACCCCGGGGGTGGAGGTCGATGACCGTGATGAGCCCTCGCTGGTCGAGTCGGCCATCCGCGCGTTCGACAGCTACCTCGGCTCGGTCGATGCGGGTCAGCTCGAAGAGGCCCGCGCTCAGGTCCTCGACCCGGGCTCGGCCACGGGTCGGCTCAGCGTGGTCGAAAAACTGCTCGGCTTCATCCGCGCCCGCACCGCAAGCCGGATCGAGAACGAGGGCGTCGTCGTCCGTATCCGTGGCGACTGGGCGCTGGTCGTGTATCAGTACGACACCACCGTGCGTGGCCAGACGACGCGTGTCATCACCACCGCCTGGATGATCCAGGCTGAGGGCTACTGGCGGCAGTTCGTTGTTGCCCCCGAGGAGCGTGCCTTCTGGGACAAGCGACGCGCCGACTTCGACGCGTTGCAGGCCTGGTTCGACCAGCACGCCCGCGAGATCGCGAGCCGGGGCGATGCCGCCGTCGTGCAGCCGACCAGCCAAGGCCCGGCGATCGGGTGAGTGCTTCGTCTGCAAGCCGCTGCATCAACAAACCGAACACGGATGTACCCACGGATTGAATCCGTGGGCTTCTTTTCAGCTTGATTGTAGAAACGCAGGCAGTATCAGCCGAGCGTTCAATCGCTGAACAGCTCGCGCCAAACCTCGCGGAAGCCGATGGCTTCGATGTCGTCCTGCGTCGGCGGGGTGACGGGGGCAAACTCCTGCACGCCAGGCCGGTGGGTGAGCTCGGCCTCTTCGCCGGGTTCGAGGCGTTTGAGCCCGAGTGAGCCGTCGCCCGTGACGGAGATGACCCATCGGCCGTCATCGAGCCGGCGGTAGATGGCCTTGCCAAACAGCGCGGCCTCGTCGTCCCAGTCCACATTCACCAGGTCGGCGTCGATCATCGTCGCGTACGAGGGGGCGGTGTTCTCGTCGAAGATCCGCCGGATGAGCAGCCGGCCGTCGATCAGGGCGTAGTCCACGAAGACCTCGCGGTCGGCGAGGTAGGGGGTCTCGATGGTGCGTGTCGTGCCGTCGCCCTCGCGGATGATGACGCTGATCTCGCCGTCCCGCACGAGCAGTTCCGTCACGGGCTTGGGGGTGACGGCCTGGTTGTACTGGTCGGCGAGCTGGGCGTACTCCTGCTGCACCGTGCTCAGGCGGTCGCGGTAGACATCCTTGGCGACCGACGCGCGGGCCCACTGATAGCCCGCCAGCGAGGACGCGCCGAGCAGCAGGAACGCCAGGAGTAAGACAAGCCGGTTGAACATCGTCGGGCTCACGGGGGAGGGCGGCGCACGTGCGCACCACCGCCTTGGATTACCATGTATCGGCAAGCCCCGGGCTTCGTCATCACGAGAGCCGCCCGGCCTGTTCAAGACCCGACTTTCGACTGGCCCTTACCGGCCCCCGAGGAAAAATCGATGAAACGCGCCCTTGCTGTCCTGCCGACGCTCGCCTCGCTCTTGCTCTCGCCCGCCGCACTGGCCGAGGTCTCGCTGCCCAGCGTGATCGGCGACCACATGGTGCTGCAGCGCGGCGAGCCCGTCCGGATCTGGGGCTGGGCCGATGCGGGCGAGCGGGTCCGTGTCACCTTCGCCGGTCAGACGCAGCAGGCCGACGCCGACGCCGAGGGCAACTGGTCCGTGATGTTCGACGCGATGGACGCCTCCGCTCAGGGCCGGGCGCTGGTCATCGAGGCCACCAACCGCATCGAGGTTGGCGACGTCGTCGTCGGCGAGGTCTGGGTCGCGTCGGGCCAGTCGAACATGGAATGGAACGTCCAGAACTCGGCGAACGCGCAGGAAGAAGTCGCCAACGCCAACCACCCCGGCATCCGCATGTGGACCGCACAACGCACCGTCGCCCAGGAGCCACAACGCGACGTCCCGGGCCGGTGGCAGGTCTGCTCGCCGCAGACGGTTGGCGGGTTCTCGGCGGTGGGCTACTACTTCGCGCGTGAGCTGTACCAGCGCCTCGACGTCCCCGTCGGCATCCTGCACAGCAGCTGGGGCGGCACGCCTTCCGAGGCCTGGACCAGCCGGGGCAAGCTCGAGAGCGTCGAGTCGGCCGGCCCGATTTTGGATCGGTACGACAGCATGCTCGAGGGCTACGACGAACGCCTCGCCGCGTTCCATGAAGCCCTCGCCGCCTACAACGCCAAGCTCAGCGGGCCGGCCATGACCGAGCAGGAGCAGGGCTACATGGCGAACGATTACGACGACAGCGAGTGGCAGGGCGCGACGCTTCCCGGCGAGTGGGCCGCCGCAGGCCACGGCGACTTCGACGGCATCATGTGGTACCGCCGGACCGTCAGCGTCCCCGAGGCCTGGGCCGGCAAGCCGCTGGTCCTCGAGCTGGGCCCGATCGATGACTACGACGTGACCTGGTTCAACGGGCAGCAGGTCGGCGCGACCGGCGCGGGTGTGCAGAATGCGTGGATGACGCCGCGCGTCTACAACATCCCCGCCGAGCACGCCGACGCGGGCGAAGTCGTCGTCGCCGTCCGCGTGTTCGACGCCCACGGCGGTGGGGGGCTGCACGGCCAAGCCGCGCAGATGAAGCTCCGACCCGCCGACGCCGACCTCGGCGGCCCCATCACCCTCGCCGGCGACTGGCGCTACAAGATCACCCACGAGCTTGACCCCGCCGACGCCGCGAACCAGCGACCCGCCCGGCCCGTCGGCCCCGACCACCCGCACTCCCCGGCCGGGCTCTACAACGGCATGATCGCACCTATCGTGCCCTACACCATCCAGGGCGCGATCTGGTACCAAGGCGAGTCCAACGCCGGCCGGGCCGAGCAATACGAAACCATCTTCCCCGCCATGATCCACGACTGGCGCGAGCAATGGCACCAGGGCGAGTTCCCCTTCCTCTTCGTCCAACTCGCCAACTTCCACGCCTACGTCGACCACCCGACCGACACCGACTGGACCCACCTCCAAAACGCACAGCTCCAGACGCTCCTCACCGTGCCCAACACCGGGATGGCAACCATCATCGACGTCGGCGAAGCCAACGACATCCACCCCCGCAACAAACAGGACGTCGGATTGCGCCTCGCGCTGTGGGCGCTGGCGGATACCTACGGGTTAGACGTCGTGAAGTCCGGCCCGATGTGGCGACCCAATAAACTCCTCGTGGTCGACGGCCGCATCGAACTCGAGTTCGCCACCTTGGGCAGCCCGGCCGCAGTCCGCGGTGATGGCCCACTGACCGGCTTCACCATCGCCGGCGAAGACGGCCAGTTCGTCGTCGCCCATGCCGAACTCTCGGATGCAGATGAACGCGGCGCGTTGATCACGGTCTGGTCCGACGACGTCCCCAACCCCGTGCATGTCCGCTACGCCTGGAAGGACAACCCCGAAGACGCCAACCTGGTGAACGAGCAGGGCCTCCCCGCGCCGCCGTTCCGCACCGACGACCTGCCCGGCCCCACCGACGGCCGACGCTAAACACAAGCTCGCTTACTCCGACGCATACCTACGCCCTCAACGCCGACGCTGAGTCCGCGAAGCGTCTGGCCCCACGCGCCATCCCCCACACTCGGACCCCCGCGAACCGCAAAACACATCACGCTACCATCTGTCCATGCGCCGACGACGCAAACGCAGACGCAAGCCCCGGCTCCCGAGCTGGCTCAACCCGCCCGACGGCTACGCGGGCTGGCTCTGGTACACCCTCATCGTCACACTCCTCGCGATCGCCCTCTGGATGACGGTCGACCAGTGCTCGCAACGCACCACGCTCCCCGCGGAGCTCGATCAAGGCATCGAAGAAGCCGCCGAAGACTACGGCCTCCCCATTGAGCTGGTCCGTGCCGTCGTCCGCACCGAGTCCGGCGGCGACCCGGCCGCACACTCCTCCGCCAACGCCCGCGGGCTCATGCAGATCACCCCGATCACCCACCGCGAAGTCATCCAGCGCTTCGACCTCCCCCACGCCGACGACGACAAGCTCTACGACCCCGACTACAACCTCGACATCGGCACCCGCTACCTCGCCTACCTGCTCAAGCGCTTCGACGGCGACACCAAGCTCGCCCTCGCCGCTTACCACATGGGGCCGACCGCCGTCGCCCGCCTCCGCATCGCCCACCCCACGCTCACCACCGACCAGCTCCTCGCCCTCGACGGCGAAGGCCAGGTCGGCCCCAAGACCCGCGCCTATGTCGCGAATGTCATGCGCCGCGCGGGGATGGAAAACAATTAACCACGAAGGCGCGGAGGCGCGAAGGAAGGCAGCAATTCATAGCCACAAAAAAGCACAGTAAGCACAAAGTACGAGTTCGTTTTTTGTGTCTTCTGTGCTTTATTGTGGCAAACGATGCCTTCCTTCCCGCCTCCGCGCCTTCGTGGTTCACTCCCCCGCCTTCCCCACCAGCA
>JBITAC010000178.1:0-28646 GCA_044439905.1 Phycisphaerales bacterium JB063
TCGTTCTTCATCAGCTCGCGCATCACCATCGTCGCGTACGCGCCGCGGGGGAGATCGAAGCTGGTCTTGATGTACGGGCCGTGCTCGTCGACGCCGGCGGAGACCTCGGCGGACCGGGGCATGATGCGCATCGGGCGGCGCGTGCCCTCGACGCCGCGCAGGTCGGCGTTTGCCAGCTCGCCCTCGGTCAGCCCGGAGCGCTCGAGGGCCGCGCGTTCGAGCGCGAGCGGCTCGCCCGAGGCGGGCGTCATGCCCCGGCCCCAGTAGGGCCCGCTGGGCGAAACCTCGCCGCGGGGCACCCGGCCATCCGCGCTGTTCTCTAGCTCGGCCGTCGCCTCATCCACCGCAAAGACCGATCGGTTGTCGTGTTTCCACGCGAGGTCGCCGGGCAGCAGCGTGTCGAACGTGCCGGCCTTGACGCGCTGGTCGAGCACATCGTTGAACACCGCCGACTGCCAGGCCGTGACCAGGAAGCCGCGCTGCGAGGCGTCGATGCTACGGACCGCCTGTCGGGCGTCTTTGCCCTGGCGCAGCGCGTCGAGAGCCTGGCGGTCGTAGCGCAGGGTTTTGGGCCAGACGTCGAGCGCTTGCTGGTAGTCGCCTTGGCGGTAGTGGGCCCGGCCTTCGACGATATAGGGCGACTCGGTGGCGTAGTCCGAGCCAAGCATCTCTGCAAGGAACGCGTCGTAGTCGTTTTGCAGGAGCAGTCGGCCGAGGACGTGCGAGTTTTGGCGGTACCCAAAGCGTTGTTCGCCGACGTAGTTGGGGACGCCGCGCTGTTCGAGGATATCCATGATCTGTTTGGCGCGGACGACGTGGGTCGGCTCGACTTCGCGCAGGCGCAGGACAAAGCGGTTGCCGCCGTGGTGCCCGCGCCGCAGCTTGTTGCCGTGACGCTCGGCCCAGAGGATGTTGAGCTTGGTGTTCTCGTTGACACGCTGGATCGACTCGGCGACGACGCGATCGGGCACCCCCGGCAGCCAGACCGAGAGGTGCTGGCGTGTGACGGCGTGCTTGTCCTTGAGCCCGGCGTTGCCGATGTTGCGGCGCTGCGTGCGGAAGGCGGTCGCCACCCGACGGATCGCCTCGGCCGTGGTCAGCTCACGCTTCTCGATGAAGAGGTAGAGGTGTTCCCCTTCACCGGAGGGCTCGTAGAGCGGCTGCTCCTCGACAAGGAAGTCCTCGGGGCGTTGCTTGAGTGCGCCACCCACCCCGGGCAGATCGGGCGTGAGGTAGGCGAGGGAATCGGTGAGCATGTGGGAGTGGCTAGGGGTTAGGGCCTAGGGCTTAGGTTGGAGTGCGTGGCGTGGGATTGCAAGAAAGCGACACTAGAGACTATGGATTCGATGTCCATGGTCGTGCTGGCGTCGCGGGTGGGCACGCCAGCCTAAGCCCTAGCGTCTAACGCCTACGGCTCAATCCTCCGGCGCCCCGTCCTTCAGCATCTTCCGGAACGCGGTGTTGAGTTGCTGCGTGACCGGGCCGGGCTTGCCTTCGATTTCGCCGCGTCCGATCTTGCGGCCGTCGATCTCGGTGACGGCGATGACCTCGGCGGCGGTGCCGGTGAGGAACATTTCGTCGGCCGTGTAGAGGTCGTGCTTGCTCAGGTCGAGTTCGCGGACGGTGAGGCCCGCATCGCGTGCGAGGTCGATCACGAGGTTTCTCGTGATGCCTTCGAGGATGCCCGCGTGCAGGGGCGGCGTCACGAGCTCGGCTGATGCGGCGCCGCCTCCCATCGGCCGGCGGACGATAAAGATGTTGTCGCCGGTGCACTCGGCGACGAGGCCCTGGGTGTTGAGCATGACGGCTTCGAGGCAGCCGGCGTCGATGGCCTCGATTTTGGCGAGGATGTTGTTGAGGTAGTTGTTGCTCTTGATGCGGGGGCTGAGCGCGGCGGGGTGGTTGCGGGTGACGCTGCTGGTGATGACCTTCATCCCCTGATCGTAGAGTTCCTGCGGGTACATCTTGATGTCGCAGGTGATGATGAAGACGCTGGGGGTAGGGGAGAGGAAGGGGTTGAGGCCCATCGTGCCCACGCCGCGGGTGGCGCAGAGGCGGATGTAGCCGTCGGCCCGGCCATTGACCCGGAGCGTTTCGCGGACGGCGGACTCGAGCTGGTCGAGGGTGTACGGCAGCGTCAGGCGGATGGCCTTGGCGGAGTCGTCGAAGCGTTCGAGGTGTGAGCGGAGCTTGAGGACTTTGCCGTTGTAGGCGCGGATGCCTTCGAACACCCCGTCGCCGTAGAGCACGCCGTGGTCCATGACGGAGACGGCCGCGGATTCGCCGGGCACGAGTTGGCCGTCGAGCCAGACCTGGCCGAGCTGTGCGAGGGGGGTGGAGTTGGACTCGGTGGGCGCAGGGTTTGCGGTGGGGGGTGGGGTGGGGTTCAATGGTCAGCTCCTTCGCGGGGTTGGGGATTATAGCTCGGGGGCCGTGGGTTCGATCCGCCATTTCTTGAACTGGAGTCCGGATGTCTGTCTTGAAACAGAGTGGTTGGGTGGCCTTCCTGGCGATGTTGCTGATGGTGCTGCCGGGTTGCAGGTATGGGGCCTTCGCGTTGCCCGACCAACCCGATGCGGGCGGCCTGGACACGGAGCCGGGGCTGCGTTTACGGCTGTACGACCTCGGGTCGGATTATGACCCGGGCCTACCGCTCCAGCCGGGGCAGTCGCCCAACGTGGATGTGACGCTCCGGGCCGCGCAGGTCGTAGGCGACGAGGATTGGATGACGCCGGAGGGCGCCGAGCCGATCAGCGACTTCTTTATCGCGGAGTACACCGGGTGGATTCGGATCGAGACGGGCGGGGTCTACACGATCCATGCGAAGACGCGTGCGGCGTATCGCATCCTGTTGGACGATCGGGCGATGGCTAACCACACGATCGATCTTGAGCCGGGCTGGCATGAGCTGCGGGTATTGCAGTGGGTTAAGGATGTCGAGGATGTTCCGCTTGAGATCGTCTGGGACGCGGCGGATGCGCGGGACGGTGAGTTGGTCGCGATCGACTCGGGCCTGCTGCGTGCGCCGGCGTTCTACTTTCGGCCGACACAATCCGGATACAAGCAACTCGCGACCGGCGAGGATCGGCCCGGGCTGGGGCAGAAGCTCGTGGGTGTCCACCCGGGCTATCGGTTGACGAACATTCGGCCGCAGGGGATGTCGATGCCGGTCGGCGCACTGGGGATGCTGTCCGATGGCCGGCTCGTGGTCGCGCGGTTCGATGCCGAGACCCTGCGCGCCCCGCGCCCGACCGAGGCGCCCAACGGCGAGCTGTGGTTGTTGACGAATCCCACGGCCGAGGACCGCGAACGCATCGGGGCCCAGAAGATCGCGGAGGGGTTGTACGAGCCCTCGGGGATGTGCATCATCGATGATGCGATCTACATCTCGCAGCGAAGCGAGGTCTCGCGTTTTACATACAACGCTGTGGCCGATGAATGGGAGAAGACGGTCGTCGCGACGGGGTGGGAGACCAATGACTTCCACCAGATCTCGGCCGGCCTGCCGCACCTGCCCGGCCCGACGCCGGGGCACCCGGGCTACCTGTTCATCGGGCGCGGCACCGGGCTGGGCATGATGCGCAACCCGCCCAACCACGGCTCGGTGTGGCGCGTCGATTTATCCAAGCCCGCCGGCGAAAACGTGACCCCGCTCACCGGCGGGCACCGCACGCCCAACGGCATCGGGCTCAACGCGGTGGGCGAGCTCTTCGTCATCGACAACCAGGGCGAGTGGACCCCGGCCAACGAGCTTAACCATGTGCAGGAGGGCCACTTCTACGGCTTCTACCAGCCGCACGACCCGCCCCATGCCTACGCGTCGCCGTACCAGCCCGAGGACCGCGCGACAGGCGTTGTGACCGAGGCGGCGGTGTTGTTGCCGCAGGACGAGATCGGCAACTCACCGACCCAGCCGCTGCTGTTCCCGGTTGGTCATGTGTTTGAAGGCCAGCTCGCGCTGCCCGACATGCGCTACGGCGGGATCAACCGGGTCTTCCTCGAAGAGGTCGGCGGGGTGTGGCAGGGCTGCGCGATGCGCTTTACTCAGGGGCTCGAGGCGGGCCCCAACCGGGTCTTCTTCGGGCCCGATGGCTCGCTGTACGTCGGCGGGATCGGCGGCCGACACGCGTCGACGTGGTACTGGAACGATGGGGAGGGTCAACCCACGTATCAAGGCCTCGAGCGTTTGGCGCCGACAGGTGAGGGGGCGTTTGAGATTTTGTCGATGAGCGCGACGCCCGACGGGTTTGTGCTGACGTTTACCCAGCCCGTGCCCAGAACGACGCTGGCGGATGTGTCGGGGTATCGGGTTTCGCAGTGGACGTACCGCGCGACGCGGGGCTATGGCGGGCCGAAGATTGACGAGCAGTCGCTGCGTGTGACGCAGGCCGTTGCGTCGGAGGATGGCCGGTCGGTTCGGCTGACGGTGCCGGGGCTCAGGCGGGGGTATGTGGTCCACTTGCGGACCGACCCGGTCTCACGCCGGGGCGAGGCGATCTGGTCGGGCGAGGTGTGGTACACGCTGAATGCCGTGCCGGGGGAGTAGGACTATTCTCGGGTGCCGGGTGCTAGCACTCGGCTGCGCGCTATGGGGCACCCGCGTTGTGATCAAACGATTATTCGCTTGGCACCGCGGCGACCATCTGCAGCGGGCCCTTGGACACGACCACGCCGCCGGGCTTCTCGACGGTGATGGCGAAGACGACGGGCTGGTCGGCTCGGATCGCGGCGTCGATGGGGATGATGACTTCGCCGGCGTCGGTGACATCGAAGACCCCGCCGTCGACGCGGTCGGTGGTTTGGCCGGTGCGAGAGGCATCGACGATCCAGAGCTGGTACTGCTCTTTGGTCGGGTCGTTGACGGGGAGCCCGGTGAGCTTCATGTAGCCGGCCTGCTGGTCGGGGTTGAAGATAACCTCGCCCGTCGCGTTGGCGAAGCGTGGTTCGCCGCCGTCGGGGTTGAAGCCCCAGGTAGCGGCGACGGTGGCGGGTTGGCTGGCGAGGGTGGCGTACTGCTGCGCGGGTGTGGTTTCGGGCGGGTCGCTGGGGCCGGGCATGAAGAGCACAAACGCGAGGCCGATGAGCGCGGCGGCGGCGACGTACCAGCCGATCGCCTGGAGGCCGGAGCGTGCGGGCGGGTTGGCTGGGGAGGCGGACGCGGCGGGCGTCCCCGCGAGCTTCAGCCCGTGGGCGGTGGGGGGGAGGTGACGGCCCGCGTCCTGGAGCAGTCGCTGGCGAAGCTCGGCGGGGAGGGCCGACACGCCGGCGTGGTGGGTGAGTGCGACGGCGGCCGACGCGGCGGTCAGTTCAAACGCCTCGGCCTGGTGCACGATCGCGGGGTCATGCGCGGCGAGCTGGTCGTACTGCTGCTGTTCCTGCGCGTCGAGGCCTTGCGTCGCGCGGGCGACGAGGAGGTCTTCGAGCTGCTCGGGGTTGGGGTGTTGCGGGTGGGTCATGCCGGCACCCCGCTTCCTCGATGGACACCCAGCGCAGTGCGGACCTTGATGAGCCCGCGGCGGATGTGGGTTTTGACCGTGCCCAGCGGGAGCGACAGGCGCTCGGCGATCTGCGCGTGGGTCAGGCCTTCCATCAACGACTGGCGGATCACCTCGGGCTGGGGCGGGTCGAGCGCGTCAATGACCGCCAGAACGCGCTGCGACTCCTCGCTGACCTCCGCCTGCTGCAACGACTCATCGCCCTGCTCGTGCATCGGCTCGAGCGGCTGGGTCTGCGGGCGTCGGCCCTGCTTACGGATGCGGTCGATGACACGCCGACGGGCGATCATCGCGATAAACGTCGACTCGCTCGCGACGGCGGGGTCGTACTTCGACGCGCCCTTCCACACCGCGATGAAGGCGTCTTGCACAGCGTCCTCGGCCTCGGCCCGGTCCTTGAACGAGTTGCGGGCGATCGACCACACCAGTCCGCCGTAGGTATCGAGCACCTCGGCGACGGCGGATTCGTCACCCGCCGCGACGCGCTGGAGCAGGCCTGTGGATTGCGACATGACACGGACTCGTTCTCGGGATACCCCCCCGAGAGCCCGTATGCTCGGGGTTCTGCGGGCGGGTGTCAAACGATCGGGGGTAAGCGTCGTCATCACAAAAGTCCGGACGCACGACCGGCGGGGGGGTAGGACCGGATCGCACGTCCGGCGAAAGCCGGCCGCCCCCTGTCAGGGCCGGCCGACCAATCATGGGTTACTCGGCGGGCAGGATGACCTGATCGATCACGTGGATCACGCCGTTGGTCGTGTCGATGTCGGCGTGGATGACGCGGGCTCCATCGATGAACACGTCGCCGTTACGCTGTTCGATCGTCACGCTCGAGCCCTGCAGCGTTTCGGCCTGCTCGGCCGCGATCGCGTCGACCGCGTAGACCTGGCCGGCCACGACGTGGTAGGTCAGCACCGCGATGAGCCGGTCCTTGTTCTCCGGCTTGAGCAGGTCGGCGACGACACCCTCGGGCAGCGCAGCGAAGGCCTCGTCGGTTGGCGCGAAGACGGTGAACGGGCCCTCGCCCTGGAGCGCCTCGATCAGGCCGGCGGCGTCGAGCGCGGCGGCGAGGGTTTCAAACGAGCCGGCGCCGACGGCGGTCTCGATCAGGTCGTTCGTGTTGGGCACGAGGACCGTGTCGATCACGTGGACCACGCCGTTGGTGCAGCCGATGTCGGTCGCCGTCACGGTGGCGTTGTCGATCATGACGCTGCCCTCCGCGGTCAGGTCGAGCTTCTGGCCATTGACCGTGACGAGTTTGTCGGCGGCGAGGACGTCCTCGGCTTCGAGTGCGCCGGGCACGACGTGGTAGAGCAGCACGGCCTGGAGGATGTGCTTGTTCTCCGGGTCAAGCAGGAAGTCCACGGTCTCCTGCGGGAGCTGCGCGAAGGCCTCGTCGGTAGGGGCGAAGACGGTGAACGGGCCCTCGCCCTTGAGGACATCGACCAGGTCGGCCGCCTCAAGCAGCGCCGCGAGGGTCTCGAAAGAGCCCGCGGCGACGGCGGTGTCGACGATGTCCATCTCGGCGGTGACGGCCTGGAGCGGGGTCGCTTCGCGGTCACAACTTCGGCAGTCGCCGGCCAGCGCGGGGCTCGCGAGGCCGAGGCCGAGAACGGGGAGGGCGAGGAGCAGGTTTCGGGTCAATCGGGGCATGGTGTTAGTCCTTGGTGTGTGGGTGATCTTGGGTCCATTGGCCGGGCGGGCCCTGCCCGGTCTTCAGGGTGCGTTTCGCCGGCCCGGCGGGCTTGGATTCAATAACCGCAAAAAACAGTAGTTTTTGGGAAGATCACGCCCCGCTCATTTTTTTTTTTTTGGGCCCGATGTCCTGATTAGGCGGGCTCGTGCAGTTGACAAGATGAAGGAGTTCCTTTGCCGATTAGCCCTGACATCATTGTTGCCACCCTCCTGAAGGACCGTTCGCGGCTGATCGGGTACGCGTGGGTGGTGGTCGGCGATCAGCACGTGGCCGAGGACGTTTTTCAGGACGTCTCGCTCGCCGCGGTGCGTAAGTGCGATCAGATTAAAGACAAGAACCACTTGGACCACTGGCTGCGTCATGCGATCCGCCTGCGGGGTCTTGAGCTACGCCGCAACCGCAAGCAGCACGCGTTGCTGCTGAGTCCGGACGTGCTGGATCACCTGGAGCAGGAGTGGGCTTCGCGTCCGCAAGGCGACGCGGGCGACCGGGCTGATGCGCTTCGGCACTGTATCGATGAGCTCACGGGCACCGCGCGTGAGGTGGTTGAGCTGCGCTACGGCGGGGGGCTGAAGTCGGGGCAGATCGCCGAGAAGCTCGGCAAGCGGACGCAGACGGTTTACAAGGCGATCACCCGTGCCCATGCGGCGCTGGCGAAGTGTGTCGCGATGCGTCTGGGGCAGGAACGGGGGCGGGCATGAGCAAGGGTGAGCCGATGTCTGCGGAGCGGCTGGTCGCGTTGGCCGATGCGTATCTGCTCGGGGAGCTGGATGCGGCGCAGCTCGCGGAGCTGGAGCGTGAGCTCAAGTCCTCGTCCGTGGCGTGCAACCTGTTTGCGGTGGTGACCCAGCAGGCGACGATGATGCACGAGGTCTTCGCGACGCCCCACGAGCCGGAGGCGCATGGCGAGGACTCGGAGACCGACGACTTCCTGACGATCCTGTCGGCGCTCGATGCCCCGCCGACCAAGGGGGTCGAGCTGGTTGACCTGACCGATGAGGTCGACCGGCGCGAGCGTGAGCGTAAGCGGAGCGTGCGTCGGCATCGCGGGCCTGGCCCGGCACCGGCGGCGGGTTGGTCGGTGCCGCCCTACGCGGTGGTGCTCGGCGTGGCGGCGATGTTTTTGTTGGCGTTCTGGCTGGGCGGGATGATGATGGGGCCATCGAGTCCCGGCGGATCGACGCAGTCGCCCGAGACGCGGGCCGAGCGTGAGGGTCGGCCGAGACTGCTTGCGACGCATCAGGCGGTGTGGGCGGGACCGTCGGGTGAGCCGCGGCCTTGGCAGGACCTGCGCGACATGCCCCTGGAGCTTAAGGCGGGGTACGCGAAGATCAAGATGGGCAACGGTGCATCGCTGCTGGTTGAGGGGCCGGCTCAGCTTCGTGTGACTGCGGCCGGCCGGCTCCAACTGATGCAGGGCCACGTCCTCGCATCGCCGCCGGCGGGGGGAGACCCGCTGGAGATCGACGCCCCCGGCGCGACACTGCGTAACCAGAACGCGACGTTTGGGGTGTACGTCGATTCCTCGGCCCATACGGTGGCTCAGGTTTATGAAGGCGAACTCGCGGTGACACCCGTTGTTGCTTCGGGCGCGTCGGCATCGACGATCTCGGTGGACTCGTCGCACGCGATGCACATCGACGCGGTCGGCCAGCACCACCGCGCCGAGCCGATCGCGGCGGGCACTTTCCTGGACTTCGAGACCTTCGACGAACTGCAGGCACCACGCGGCTCGGTGGACTACGGCCGAGCGGTCCGCCGCGTTTGGGAGCATGATCCCGAGCTCCTCGCGGCGATGTCTTTCCCCGCGGGTGACCTGTACGAGGCCTACGGGATCGAAGGCGCCCGGGTCCGCCGCGGGATGGCGGAGTATGCGCCGGCTTCACTCGAGGCGCAGACTGACGATGAGCGTCCGTTGACCGGTGGCCGAATCGTGTTTGATGAGGCGTTGTCGACGACGGTGTTTTTAGACCTCGACCTCTCGCCTTCGAGCAAAGCAGCCCGGTCGGGGCTTGTCCGGTCCGATGCGCAGACGCTTGGCCGAAACGGCACCCGGATTTGTCTGTCGTGGGTGATGGCGCTCGACTATGACACCCCCGACAATGAGCAGGGCTGGTGCGGGCTTTCGCTTTTCTCGGGCAGCGATGACGTTGGCCCGGGCGAGTACCTGTTCATGGGGCGGGTTGCGCACAAGCCGTTCTGGGGCGTGGAGTACCGCCGATCCCGATCGACACAGGTCCCGACGACGGTCGAGGCGTTCCCCTTCCCCGAGCCGGGCCAGACTGCGTTCCAGCAGGGGCAGGCCGTGCTCTGGCTCATGGTGATCGATTTCAGCGCGGGGGCGGATCGCGTCGCGATCTACCAGAACCCCTCGGCCTACGAGTTGGGCCAGCCGGTGTACGTCATCGACGATGTCGACTTCCGCATCGACCGTTTCCGGATCGAGGCCTCGGACGGCACGCGTCGGTGGTCCATCGACGAATTGCGTGTCGGGACGACGGTCCGATCAGTCCTACGAAACTAACCCTTTTTCGGCGTAGGTGTTCTACGCATCATCTTTTCATCTAACAGGAGAAGCTTCATGAAAACATTCCACTCGATCCTCGCGACCTCGCTGGTTGCGCTCGCGCCCACCGCCGTCCAGGCGGACATCCTCCAGACGCACGCCGGCGCAGAAGTCTCCGGCGGGGGCGTCGGGCTGACCATCATCGACACTAACAACGACACCAACGACTGGATGGACGGCTACGGCGATGTCGGCTTCTCGGGCACGCTCTACTACAGCTTCGTTATGGAAGCCAACTCGTTCAGCGCCCCGGGCAACAACGCCAGCGGCTCGTTCGGCGGCCTGCAACTTTGGCACGAAGGCGGCGAACGCTTCCTCGTGGGTAACAACTGGGGCGCCGCCGCCTGGAGCGCGGCCGGCAGCACCTCGGGCGACTACGACCTCAACTCGGCCAACCCCGCCGACGGGCAGGTCTGGGAGTTCATCGAGTTTGATGACCCCACGCAGATCCTCGTCCGGATCGACTTCGCGGCCAACGGCGACGACACGGTCACCGTCTGGCTCGACCCGGTCAACGGCGCGAACGAGGCCAGCCAGCCCGCCGCGCTGACCACGACCCGCCTCGCAGATACGCCCTTCGACGCGGTCCACCTTCGGGCAGGCAACGACGCCACGAGCTACAGCTACTCGAACATCGTCTTCGCCACCACTTTCGCTGAGGCCAACGGCGTGCCCGAGCCCGGCTCGCTCGCCCTGCTGGGCCTGGGCGGACTGGCCCTGCTGCGCCGCCGTCGCTGAGTTTCCTCCTTCGTCCGCCTGGCCGGTGTCCGGCCAGGTGGATTTTCCCATTGCACGCCCGTGAGTCTGCCGGGCCGATCCCCTCCAAAGTGAGCCACCTCATGAAACGTCACGCCTTCACCCTGATCGAACTGCTCGTCGTCATCTCCATTATCGCGCTGCTCATCGCGATCCTGCTGCCTGCGCTCGGGGCCGCCCGCAGCGCGGCGCGTGCGTCGCAGTGCCTGTCCAATACACGCCAGCACGTCACCGGCGCGCTCGCCCACGCTTCGGACTACAAAGACCAGCTCCCCGTCGCGGGGCAGGTCTCCGAGGGCACGGGCTCCACCGTCTCCAACGCCAAACGGAACCTGACGACCTTCCGCGACGGCGCGGCGCAGTACGAGGCGCCGTGGACCGCGGCGCTGGGCGAGTACCTCGGCCTCGGGATGGACCTCACGAGCTGGGCCGGGCTGGAGAATGACATGAACGAGCTGAGCCGTGTCCAGCCGTTCGTCTGCCCTTCGGACCCGGAGGTCGAGCCGATCCAGCAACTCACGGTCAACGGTTCGCTCCGCCCGCTGGGGCTGACGAGCTACGGCCACAACGAGGCGCTGCTCGGGTACAACGGCGACTGGGACGACCGGATCTACGGCGACCTCAACCAGGTGCGTGACCCCTCGATCGTGATGTTCACCGCCGACGGCGAGCCGCGGACCGAGTTTGGCTTTGACCTGTGGTCGACCTTCTTCAACTACGCCGACGACTCCACGCTGCTGGACGCCTACGAGTTCAGCGGGCGGGGCGGGACGACGTCGGTGTTTGCGCCCGAACGGCACAACGCGGAGTCGATGAATGTCTGCATGATCGACGGCCACGCCGAGGCGGTCTCGATCGCGAGCGAAGAGGCGCTGGACGAAGTCGCCCTGTCCAAGGGCCTGGGCCGCGGCGAGTAGTGTCCCCTGTTCGGAGTGTTGAGCGATGAGTCTGAGGTATGTCGTGGGGTATGTCTTTGTCGTGGCCGTGCTAATGCTGTGGCTACTGGGTGTGCCCGATGTCGGCCGAGGGTCGGCGGCGGCTTCCGACCCTGCGGCGGGCCAAACGGTGCGTATCGCGGTGTGTCAGACCCTGTGCATCGACAGCGACCCGGAGGGGAATCTCCGGCGGGTTGCGTATGCCTTGGCTGATGCGGCCGACCAGGGGGCCCAGATAGCATGCTTCCCTGAAACCGCGGTGCTGGGCTGGGTCAACCCCGATGCACATGCGTTAGCCCATCCGATCCCGGGCCCGACGACCGATCATCTTGCGGCACTCGCGGTTGAGCATGGCATGATGATCTGCATCGGGCTTTGCGAGAAAGACGGCGAAGACCTGTACGACTCGGCGGTCCTTATCAGTGCGCAGGGTGAGATTCTTGCGGTGCATCGGAAGGTCAATTGTCTGCCCGGCCTGATGGACCCGCCGTATCAGCCGGGTGGGGCGGATGGGGTGCGGGTTGTTGATACGGAGTTTGGCCGGGTCGGCATGCTGATCTGTGCGGACACGTTTGAGGCGGAACTGCTTGAGGCGGCCAAGGCGCAGTCCCCCGATTTGATGCTCGTCCCCTACGGGTGGGCAGCGGGGAAAGGGGCCTGGCCCGAGCATGGCGAAAGTCTGTTGGCCTGTGTCTCGCACGTGGCGGAACGGCTTGCCTGCCCCGTGGTTGGGTGCAACTCGGTCGGTAGCGTATCGTCGGGGCCGTGGCGGGGGTTCGTCTATGGCGGACAGAGCCCGGTCGCCGGAGCGGGTGGTGAACCCCTCGGCGTGCTGCGTGATCGTCAGCCGGAAGTCAGGGTGTTTGAGGTTGAGCTCAACCCCTGAGCGCGCACCTTGAACCGAAACAAAAAGGCCGTGGCAGCGTTTACTGCCACGGCCTTGTTTGATGTGTTACGGGCGTTGGTGTTAGCCGATCGCGAGCTTGGTGAAGGCCTTGATCGAGACGCCTTCGGGCAGGATGTCTTTGATCTGCTGCTTGTCGTCCTTCACGAAGGGCTGGCGGAGCAGGACGATCGAGTCCATGTACTTGCGCATCTTACCGACGACCATCTTCTCGGCGATGTCTTCGGGCTTGCCGGACTCGATGGCCTCGGCCTTCGCGGCGGCCTTCTCTTTTTCGATCGCGTCGGCGGGGACTTCTTCTTCGGTCACGCCCATCGGTGCGGGGACGATCGCGGAGATGTGCATGCACAGGTCCTTGCAGAGCTGTTCGTCGGCCTTGCCTTCGAGGTCGATGAGCACGCCGACCTTGCCGGTGAAGTGGACGTAGCTGCCCACGGTGTGGCCTGCGCCGCCGAAGACGGTGCCCGAGCCGAACTGCACGTTCTCGCCCGTGGTCAGGCGGACCTGCTGCATCGCGGCTTCCATCTCGTCGCTCACGGTCACGGCACCGACGTCCTGCTGCAGGGCGAGGTCGGCGAGCTTCTGGACCATCGCCACGAACTCATCGTTCTTCGCGGTGAAGTCGGTCTCGGTGTTGACGAGGATGATGACGCCCTTGCTGCCGTCGTCGCTGGTCGCGACGGCGACCTTGCCCTCGCCCGACTCGCGGTCGGAGCGTTCGGCCATCTTCGCGCCGAACTTGGTGCGGGCGTACTCGGCGGCTTTGTCGAAGTCGCCGTCGCACTCGACGAGGGCCTTCTTGCACTCCATCATGCCCAGCCCGGTGGCTTGGCGAAGCTGCATCACGTCCTTGGCACTAATCGCGGCCATGGGATTCTCCTTGGTTCTGATCAAAGGGGTTGTGGTATCGGTTGATGACGCCAGGGGCATCGGTCGCGGGTTTTGTCCCGACGGCCGCGTTGCCTGGCGTGGGGGTGGTGTTGCTCGTTCGCCGTGGTCGGCTGGGCGACACGAGGCGTTGTCCGTAGTCGCGTGATTACTCGGCCGTGGGCGCGGCGGCTTGGGCGGGGGCCTCGTCGCCTTCGGGGGCCTGGGCCGGTGCGTCGGCGGAGAACTGGGCCCGGCTGCTGCGCTTGCGGGGCGCGGGCTGGCCTTCGCCGTCTTCCTTGGCGGCGCCGGTCTTCTCGCGACGTTGGGTCTTGCCTTCGTTCACGGCGGCCATGAGCGAGCGGATCACGACCTCGATCGAGCGCATCGCGTCGTCGTTGCCGGGGATCGGGATGTCGGCGAAGTCGGGGTCCGAGTCGGTGTCGATCAGGCAGACGGTGGGGATGCCGAGCTTGCGTGCCTCGCGGACGGCGTTGTGCTCTTGGGCGACGTCGACGATGACAATCGCGCCGGGGAGCTTGTGCATCTCGCGGATGCCGCCGAGGTTGCGAGAGATCTTGGTCTTTTCGCGGTTGAGCTGGGACTCCATCTTCTTGGAGTAGTTATCGATTTCGCCGGACTCTTCGATGCGCTCGAGTTCTTCGAGGCGCTTGAGGCGCTGGCGGATGGTCATGTAGTTGGTGAGCGTGCCGCCGAGCCAGCGTTCGGTGACGTAGGGCATCCCGGCTTCGCCGGCGTACTGCTCGATGATGCCGCGGGCCTGTCGTTTGGTGCCGACGAAGAGGACGTCTTTGCCATCGGCGACGACCTTGGTCAGGAACTTACGGGCCAGGAGGAGGCCTTTGATCGTTTCCTTGACGTCGATGATGTGGATCTTGTTGCGCTTGCCGAAGATGTAGGGGGCCATCTTCGGGTTCCAGTGGGTGGACCGGTGGCCGAAGTGGATGCCGGCGTCAACGAGTTCTTTGGCGAGGGACATGGGGTGCTCCGTGCGGGGCTTGCAAACGAGCCGCGCTTGTCCGGCCTGAAAAACCCATGGCCGATGTGGCCTGAACGCGAACGGGACCGGGTCCGCCGCATGGGTCGCCGTGGTCAACCACGGCGGGGGGAGTAATAAGGACCAGCGGTCGACTCTCCGCTGGCGGTACTGAACAAATGTATCTCTTTGGTCGTCCCGCCCGGGGGGTTGCCCTTGGCGGTGGACACAAAGCCACCTGTGCGGACGCCCGGCCGGGCGATCCGCGATCCAATAGTGTACCACGGCCGGGCCCGCCCCCGCAAGTGCGAGGCCGAGGGCTCACGGCCCGGGCCGCGTGGGCGGGGTTAGGGGCGGCGGGAGGGGGTTAGTGCGACGGCGGGGTCGGGGTCGGGGTCGCGTCGGGGTCGACCCCACTGCCCAGCGTGGGGGGGGCAGCGGCGTGCCCGCCGTGCTCTTCGCCGGGCGCGGGGGCCTCGGCGGGTGGGGCTTTGGCCGCGGCCCGATCGTCGGCGACCAGTCGGCAACTCGTGCGGTAGCCGATGACCATGATCAGGGCGACCATCGCGAAAAAGAGCCCCATCGCCAGCTTCCACGGCAGGCGGAGTGCGGTCGTCGTGACCCCCAGCGCCGCGAAGACGAAGGCGATGCCGTACATCGTGATCACGGCCTGCTTTACGCTGAGCCCGCTGCGGCGGAGCATGTGGTGGATGTGCATCGCGTCGGGTGCGAAGATCGGCCGGCCCTGGAGTTTTCGCCGAACGATCGACAGGGCGGTGTCGGTGATGGGCAGGGCGAAGCAGACGATCCCGGCGGAGAACATGATCGATGCCCAGCCGCGGCAGTCGCCGAACATGAGGATGGTGGTGACAGTGAGGTAGCCCAGCAGGAGCGAGCCGGTGTCGCCCATGAAGATGGAGGCGGGGTTGAAATTAAAGGGTAGGAAACCGAGCACGCTGCCGAGGATCGCCAGGCACATGACCAGAGGGATGATGCCGCGTGGCGTGGCATCGACATAGCCGGAGGTGGTGATGAAGAGGATCGCGATGATGCCCAGTCCGATGGCGGCGATGCCCGTGACACCCGAGGCGAGCCCGTCGAGCCCGTCGATGAGGTTGAGCGCATTGCAGCCGCCGATCACGAGCCCGGCGATTGCAGCGGTGCCCAGCCAGTACGGCGCCCAGGGGGGGAGGATTTCCGTCATGCCCAGGAGGAGGAGGGTCTGATCGACCAGGTGCGTGCCGACGTCTTCACTGGCGATCGCGGCGGCGGCGAAGAGCTGGCCGCCGATCTTGACACGGGCGCTGATGCCGTAGATATCGTCGAAGAGCCCGGTGATCAGGATGGCGACCGCACCGGCCACGATGCTGAGCGGGAAGCTCTCGCGCGTGAACTGCTCGATACCTTCGGGGAGGGCGAGGGCGGTGCCGAAGATGTCGGGCGCGAGCATGAAGATGAAGTACACGACGCCTGCCAGCCAGCCGAGGAAGATCGCTAATCCGCCGAGGTAAGCGACGGGCTTGGCGTGTGCCTTTCGTTTGGCGTCGGGCCAGTCCACGATACCGCCGGCCAGGGCGACGCGGCGCATCACGGGGGTCAACGCGAGGGAGACCGCGAACGAGATCGCGAGCACCACGAGCATCGGGAGCAGGTCAAAGGACGGCGCAGCCGCCAACGTCGGCGGGGTCGCCAGTGGCGGGCCGGGAAGGCCCACACTTGCCAAAATCCATGCGGTCGGCGTTAACACTCAAACTCCTCGGCGCCCCGGCCGCAAACTCTTCTTCCTGCCCGCCTGCTGTGGGTGGGGCCACCGCTCCCGGCGATTAGTCCTTATCGACATCGAAGTCGTCGAAATCGTCCAGCTCATCCAGGTCGTCGTTGTCCTGCAAGGCCTCGACGGCGATGGCGTCGTCGTCGCTGGGCTTGACCCGGTCCGAGGTCGCGGCCGAGCCGTTGGTGGACACCTTGGCGACGGGCTTGGCCTTGACGCCCTTCGCGGTCGAGCCGTTGGTCTTGCCGTGGTAGCGGTGGAACTCCCGGAAGTTCTGCCGGAGATAGCCACCCGCCGCGGCGAGGACATCGTTGAGCAGGACGCCGAGGATATCCGCCCGCTGGCCGTCGAGCTGGCCGACCATGCGTTGCAGCATCCCGCGGGTATCGGTGCGTGCGCGAGCGACGAGGACCATGGCATCGACGTGCTTGCACAGCAACTGGGCCTCGGAGGTCAAGAGCGCCGGCGGGGTGTCGATGAGGATGATGTCGAAGCTGGATTCGAGGTTCGCCAGCAGGTCGCGGAACGCCGGGGTCTCCAGCAGCTCGGGCGCGGCACCCACCGTGTTGCCCGCGGGCAGCACCGAGAGCGACAGGCCGTCGACCGTGTGGATGCATTGCATCGGGTCGGCCTGCTCGCCGCGAAGCAGCTCGATCAGGCCCGGGCTTTCAGGGGCGCCGAGCAGTTCGTTCTGGTGCGGGCGGCGGAAGTTGGTATCGATGATCAGCACGCGTCGGCCGGACATCGCCATACTCGCGCCCAGGTTCTGGGTGATGCTCGACGTGCCGGCACCGGGCTTGGCGGCGGCGACGGCGAGGGTCTTGTAGCCCCGGCGGTCCATCTTTGAGAGTACCGCCGAACGCACCTGCCGGTACGACTCGGCCAGGAGCCCGGTGGGCTGACGCTCGACGACGCGCTCGGCCGGGACTTTGCCCGAGGGGTCTTCGCCGGCGTTGGGGATGATGCCCAAGAGCGTCGTGTCGTTGAGGGCCTTGATGTCGGCCGCGGCGCGGACGCGTTGGTCCAGCAGCTCACGCAGGAACACCAGGCCGGTCACGAGGCCGGTGAACAGCAGTGCAACACCGGGGATCATCACGGCCCAGTGGGGCGGGAACGATTTCTTCGCCGTTGTCGCCGGGCTCGCCAGCTCGACGGTGATACCGCCTGCACGGCGGATCAGGACGTCGAGCTCGCGCAGCTTCGCTTGGGCATCGTCACGTTGGGCCTCCAGCGCCTCCTGGTTACGCAGCAGTGTTTCGTAGTCAGCCTGTGCACGCTGGAAGTCTTCGATCTTCGCACGAAGCTCCGCGATCCGCGGCTCAAACGTGTTGATCTGCTCCTGGTACACCGCCACGGCCTGGGCCCCCAACTCGACCTTCGCGTTGAACAGCGAACGGGCCTGCCGGTCAAACGCCGCGTCACGCTCAAGCTCCAGGTGCCGGATCTGGCTGTCGATTTGCTGGATCAGCGGGTGCGACTCGCCCTTGCCGTTCTCGATCTGCGTCTCACGGCTGACACGGAGCTGGCGGAGTTCCGCGTCGAGCTGTTGGATCGCAAGCGAGGTTTCGATCATCTGCACCTCGTCGTCGGCCGGGGCGAAGTCACCCGCCTCCAGACGCGCCTGCAGCTGCTGGTAGCTGGCCTGGGCGGCGGAGAGCAGTTCGATTACCTCGGACTTCTTGGCGTTGAGGAACATGACCTCTTGGGTCGCGGCGTCGTTGCGCTGGTCCATCGCCGACTGCGGGTGGTCACGCAGGTGGCCACGGATGCGGGCTTCGAGCAGCTCGATCTGGCTGACGACGTCCTCGAACTGGCGCTGGAATGCGACGCGGTCCTTGTTGTAGCGCGACTCGGCGCGGTTCTCGACCTGGAGCAGGTAGACGCTGACGAGTTCGCTGACGATGGTCTGCGCATCGGTCGCGTTCGCGGTCGTCGCCGAGATACGGATCAGCGTGGTGTCACGGATGTGGCTGGCACGCAGGGTCTCTTCCTCAAGGTCGGTCCGGGCCTCTTCGAGGTTAGCGTTGAACTTTTTAAACCAGTCGGTCTGCTCGCGGATCGGCTTCTGCTTGAGCAGGTCGTCGAGGATCTCCTGCGACCGGATCGCGTTGACCTCGGTGAGGATCTTGGGCTCCAGGTCGCGCATGTTGCTCAGCTCGGTCACACCGGTCTGGTCGGCACGCGACATACCGGCGTTAACGCTCAGCGTCGCCTGGCTGGTGAACTGCGCCATCTTGCTGTCCAGCAGGAACCAGGAACCCGCGCCCAGGATCACGCCGACCACCACCGCCGCGATCAGCAGCACGATGTGGGTGCGGACCACGCGGACAGGGTCGATCTGGCGGAATCGGCCGGACGCACCGCCCGGGGCCATGCCCGAGGTCGCGCCCAGGGGCGGGATGTTCGAAAGTGGGTTGTTCGCGCTCATCGTGTCTATTCCTTCAATCCCCTGCGGGTGTCATCGGTCGATTCGGGGCCCTGCGCCGGTCGTGCGGGCGGGCGATTTTACGGTCCGCTTATCGGCTGTCGATCTCATCAAGATACCGCTGGATCATCGCACGCTGCGCATCGTCGTTGCTCGCGCGGCGGGCGTCGTCCAGATAACGCTCGGCCTGTAGCTGATTGTTCTCGCCCTCGAGCGACATGTAGACCAGCCCGAGGTGCATGTTGTTGGTCGCGAACGGGCGTGCCTCGATGCTCTGACGCAGGACGCTGATCGCCTCGTTGGAGTTGCCCGCGCGGAAGTGCGCCCAGCCCAGCGTGTCGAGCACCTGCGCCCGGTTGAGGTCCGGGGCGTTCGCGCCGATCGCTTCGACCGCGCGCTGGGCGTAGGTCACCGCCTGTCGGCCGTAGGCCTCGCCGTGCAGGCGGTCACTCAGCAGGTACGCGAGGTTGTTGAGCAGCTCCATGCTGTTGGCATACTCGGGGTCGGCCAGCAGCTGTTCGTAGATGCGTCGGCTGTGGAGCAGGTTCGCCTCATCGTCGTCGATAGACTGGTACGCCATCGCGAGCATCATCATCGCCCGGAAGTCGAAGGCCCGGTTGCCGCTGGGTCGGCCTTCGTATGGGCCCAGGCGTTCGATCAGTGCGGCCCAGTCCTGTGCGTCGTGCTCGATCGTCGCGAGTTGGAACTCGATCTCGACCGGGAGCTCGTCGCCCAGCACGTCCGCGATGATCTCGGGCGCTTCGCCACGCAGGCGGGACAGCACGAGCTGGCGGGTGATGGCGTTGAGCTCGCCGACGGACTCGGCCCGGCCGAGCACGTTTCGGAACAGGTTGCGTGCCTCGTCGATGCGGTTGGTCCCCGCGAGGGCTCGGGCCTGCAGCGCCCGCAGCAGCAGCGAGTCGCGTAGCTGGGTGGCGTAGTCGGGGTTGTTGAGCAGGGCGATGACGTCGCCGGGCCGGTTGTCGTAGAGCAGCGCGGAGACGCGTTCGAGCAGGTCCTCGGTGGCCTGGGTCAGGTTGAAGGCACGCTCGTAGTAGCTGGCCGACTGGCGGTACTGCCCGGCCTCGCGTGCGGCCTCGCCCCCGCCCCGCAGGGCGGCGACGCTCTCGGGCTGGGCCTGGATCACCGGGGTGATCGCGGTCAGTGCCGATTCCGCGGCACGTTGGCGACGCGGGTCGTTTACCGGCGTGCTGCGTGCCTGCCGGATGTAGATGTTGAACAGGCCCATGCGGGCGGACATCGAGTCGGGCTGTTCATCGAGCACACGCATCAGCCGGGTGATCGCGTCTTCGGTATTGCCCAAGGTGCTCTGGATCGCGGCGATCTGGATGCGGATGTCGTAGAGCGACGCGTTGCGCTCCACCATCGGGGTGTAGATCGCGAGGGCTTCCTGCAGGCGTTCTCGGCCACGCGCGGTCTCGCCCGCTTGAAGGTCGGTGTCGGCCAACTGGACCAGGAGCTTGCCACGCAGGTTCGAGAGCGCCGCGCTGTCGGGGTAGGTCCGCAGCGCGTTGTCGACGATCGCCAGCCCCGCCTCCGGGCCCGTGCGGTACATCTCGGCCTGAGCGCGGAGCAGCTCTTTTTCTGCCGATGCGGGCACACTGTTCAGGGTCGACAAGGCGCGGTCGAACTCGCTCATCTGGAGCTGCACCGTCGCGAGCTGCGTCTTGTAGGTCGGGTTGTCGGGGAACGAGTTGACCAGGTCCTGGTAGACCGCGGCCGCCTCGTCCATCCGGCGAAGCAGGACCAGGGCGCTGCCCCACACGCGGGTCGAGGTGCGGGCCTCGGGGTCTTCGATTGCGATCGCCTGCTGGAACACCGCCTCGGCCTGCTCGGCGTTGTCGTTACGCAGCAGGTACTCGGCGTAGGCCAGGTAGTCGGCCTCCTCGATCTCGTCGCCCCGGCTCTCGAGGTAGGACTGCATCTGTGCCAGGCCCTGCTCATCTTCGCCGCTGAGCGAGTAGATCTCGGCCTTGGCGACGGCGGACTGACGCGATGCGCCCTCGTAGCCGATGATCGCGTCGATCTCGGCCAGGGCGTCGTCGGTGCGGCCGTCCTGTGCGTACATCAACGCCAGCATGCGGCGGTTGGCGCTGTTCTGGGGGCTCGAGTTCCGCAACGCCTCGCGCTGCGCGACCGCGGCAGGCCGGCTGCCCATGCTCGACTCGAGCGCGATGTATTCGTTCATCAGCTCGGTGTTGCCGGGCTGGCGTCGCACCGCGTCGCGGTAGAGGTCGAGCGCGCCGTCGATCTCGCCGGTCAGCCGGAGCGTCCGCGCCAGGAGGATCGCCGCCTCAAGGTTGGTCCGCTGGATGCGGTACGCCCGGTCGAATGCGTCGCGGGCGCGGGGGTAGTCCTGCTGGAGGATATACACCCGGCCCAGCGCCACCCAGCCCGGGGCGAACGTGTCGTTCTCCTCGAGCGCGTTGGTGTAGGCCCGTACGACTTCACGCAGGTTGGGCGACTCGCCCTCGCCCGCTTCGTCGAGCAGTCGGCCGGTCTGCACCTGGGCCCGCATAAACGCGCCGTTACTCGCCGCCGACTTAGGCCGGTCCGACGGGTCCAGCGCCAGGACGCGCGTGATGATGCTGTCGGCCAGGTCCCAGTCCTTGTCGGTCACCGCCATCGCGAACTGCCACTCGAGCACGTTCTTGTCGTCGGGTGCCATCGCGATGAGTTCGTTCAGGATCTCGCGGGTCTTCTCCTCATTGCCGGTCCGGCTGTAGGTGTTGAACAGGGCTTTGTTGATCTCGAGCTCGGGCGTGCCGCTCTCGTTTTGGAAGGCGATCCAGTCCTCGATGCTCATCCGCCCACCGGTCTCGATCACCCGGCGGATACGGCTGGCGTTTTCTTCGTTGAGCCCGCCGGCGAGGAGCCGGTCCAGCTCGGCTTGCTGCTGCTCGGGATCGGTGATGAGGGCGAACAGGACCGAGAGCGCGGCGTTGTCGTTGGCTTCGACGCCGAGGCGGTCGCGGAGCAGTGCGAGGGCTTCGTCGGTTCGGCCGTCCTTACTGAGGTAGTTGGCGTACGTGCCGATGAACTGCGGATTGGCTTCGAGGTCGAGGTCTTCAACCTCGTTCGCGGCGAGGTCGAAGCGCTCGGCGGCGGCGTAGATCTCGGCCTTGAGCAGCCGGGCCTGCTGGTTGTCGGGGTTGTAGCTGAGGAAGAGTGAGATGTGCTGGTTGGCGCGTTCGAGGTTTTCAACCCCGCCCAGGCCGGTATAGATCCGCACGAGCCGGAAGCGTTCGAGGGTGGCGCTGGGCTGCATGCCGGGGGCGAGGAGGGTCTCGTAGTACTCGATCGCCTTGCCGGTGTTGCCGTTATCGTCGTGGGCTTTGGCCAGGAGCATGACGGTCTGGGCGTCGGTATTCAGGGAGTAGCGGTTGGCGGACTCGAGGTGGCGGATGGCGATCTGTGGGTTGCCCCGGACAAACGCGGCCCGGCCCATGAGGAAGTCGAGGTTGGCCTGCTGCTCGCGGCTGTCGGCCCCCTCGGCGGCTTGGTAGCGGGCGACGACTTCGTCGGCCTTGGCGAGCAGGGCGTCGCGCTGCTCAATGTCGGGGTTGGCGTCGGCGGCCATGGTGACGTAGGTGTGTGCGAGCTGGTAGAGCATCGACACGTTGGTCTTCAGGTCGAGCATGTAGTCCAGCGGGCCAACGGTCCGTGTGGCGGCGAGGCCGTCCTCGAGCGCCTCGATCGTGCCGGCGTAGTCCTGTAGCGCAAGCCGGGCGGTCGCGAGGGTGTAGTAGTTGCTCTTGTGGTCGGGGGCGTCGGCGACCAAGGCGTCGGCGATGGCGATGGCCAGGTCGTTGCCCTGGGTGCTCTCCAGGTCGACGGCGATCTGCCGGTAGGCCGAGAGCCAGCTCACGACGCGCAGCAGTTCCATGTCGTAGAGCTTGGCGCGGGCGTCGGCGTCGCCGGCCAGTTGTTCGCCCAGTTTGGTCATCGCCGCCAGGATGGCGTCGCGGACGTCTTCGGACAGCGGCGAGCGCATCAGGATGTCGAGGTGGTTGACCTGGGTATAGGGGTCGGTAGGCGCGGCGGCGTATGCCTGGGTGGAGAAGTCCCGGCTTTGCGCTTCGAGCCGGGCGATCGTGTCGTTGGAGGTGCCGCCCTGGGCGTTGCGGATTCGCCGGGCCTCGTTGATGTGCCACACGGCGATGTGGTGCAGCAGCAGCGGGTCGTTGGGCGATTCCGCAAGCGCGGCGTTGAGGTCTTCGAGCGGGACCGCACGTTCTTCGGGCGGCATGTCGTTCCGCAGCAGGTACACCCCCGAGATGCCGCGCCACCGGCGGGCCAGCATGTCGCTGTCGTCGACTTCGAGCTGCGCGTCGGCCATACTGTACATGTTGCCGATCCACGGGCGGGTGTTTTCGACTTCGAGCCCCATGCGATGTCGCTCAAGGAGCATCGCGTAGAACTGCCGTTGGTCTTCTTCGGTGGCTTGGATCGAGTCGTGGGCGACCTTGCGTGCGCCGTAGATCATGCTCAGGCGGTTCTGGGCCTCGGTCGTGTTGTCGCAGCGGTAGGCCGAGTTGGCGATGATGCTGCGGTAAACGTATTCGGTGTTGGCGGGGTCTCTGCGGTGTGCGGCGTTGAAGCGTTTGGCGGCGCGGTCGTAGAGGGCGTTTGCGGCCTCGATGTCGCCGGTGGCTTCTGCGGCGGCGCCGTCGATGAGGGCCTGCTCGGCGATTGCGGCGTACTGGGCGGCGCTCTTGAAGATGAACTTCTTAGCTGCGAAAACGCCGCCGACGCCGAGGATCAAGACGACGACAGCTGCGATGATGGCGAATTTGGTGTTGATGCGGGTGGCCATGGAGCCGTTCTCGGTTCGGGTCTGGGCGGTGTGGGCCGCCGGGGTCGGAAGCGTGGGGCGGTTTGCTTAGTTTTGGTTGTTGGCGGACGCGTCGTCGTCGGGCTCGGCCTGCGCGGGCCGGGCCGGCGGCAGGCCGTTGGGCCCGGGGTATCGGCCGGCCTGGACCTCGGTCCAGTCGGGGAGGATGGCCATCACCTGGGGCATGAGGTCGCTGAGGAACTCCTCGGCCAGGACCTGCACCTGGTCGGGGTCGTTGATGCCGGGGAAGCGGACCTCGACCTTGCAGTAGTACGCGTGGCGGTCACGCAGGCGGAAGCTGAAACGGACCTTGTGGCTGCTGGCCATGTAGTCGCCGTTGGCGACGAAGAAGTAGGCCGCGGCCGAGCGTGCCCCGCCGTCCATATCCGCGGCGAAGATGACCATCTCGACGTCGTCGCGTGGGATGCGGACGTCGTAGCCAAACGCGCTGCGGGCGAGCAGGCCGTCGGACTCGGGATCGTCGCGGTACTGTTCGCCGGCGAGGGTGATCCCGTGGTTGGCGCGGTAGGCGACGGTGCCGCCGGCGACGATCCAGCACTTGTCGGGGACGTGGGGGACGGTGTCCACGATGCCGGTGTAGTACGCGATATGCAGCGCGACCACTTCGCCGGGGTTGTAGCCCTGGATGATGCTTCGGCCCTCGGGTTCGCTGAGCTTAACGTCGAGGTCTTCGAGGGTCCGGCCAGTATCGGTGTTCAGGAACCAGGCGGTGATGTACTCGGTCGCGCCCAGTTCGTCTTCGAGGTCGTGGCCAAGCCGGGCATCCTGGCTGACCAGGACCCAGTTGTTGAATTCCTTAGGGAACTCGGCGGCGAGGTTGTACTGGAGCGGGACGGGCTTTTTGACCAGGGAGATATTCATCGCCTTGGTCATGGCGGCGTTGCCGACCGATGCGGTAGCCAGGACGCCGAGCCCGAGCCCGAGCGACGCGAACCAGCGGTAGTCGGACATCGGTTTGCCGACGAGCTTGCGTAGGAACACGGCGAGGACCGCGAGGCCGACGAGCATCGCGCCGACGCCGACGAGGTTGAGCACGGTGGGCCAGCCGAAGCTGAGGCCGTCGGTAAGGATGCCGTCGGTGATGTGGTTGAGCAGGAAGAGGTAGGCGATGCCGGCGGCGGCCATGATGGCGATGCCGATGACGAGCCCGCGTGCGAAGGCGCTCCAGTCGACGTCGAAGCGCTGGGGGTCGTGCTTGGGCGGGACGGGCTGGCCGACGTTGTCGGGGATTTCGCCGACGATCATCTTTTCAAGGCACCAGCCGACGAACATGAGCAGGCCGGCGGCGGGGATGAGCATCAGCATACCGACGAAGATGTGGAACTGGCCCTGGGCGTAGTTGGGGTCGACGAGGTAGAGCAGCGCGAGGACGGTGACACGGAGGGTGTTGACGAAGATCGCGATCGGCGCGGCGAGCAGGACCAGTGCCAGCCGCTGCCACCATCGGCGGGGGAAGAGGAACGCCAGCGCGACGCCCAGCGCGAGAAAGGCCATGAGCATCCGCAGCCCGGAGCAGGCCTCGGCGACGTTGAGCGGGGTCTGGGTGATGACGCCTTGGTAGGTGTAGTCGAGGTCGATCGTCGAGCCACGGATCTCGGCGTACATGTCGGTGAGCGGCGTGAGCATGTTGATGAACATGACCGCGCCGCGGGCGGCGACGTACTGGAGCATGCCGGCGACGACGGACCAGATCGCGTCGGAGACCTTGACGCCAAAGACGAGGAAGGCGACGGGGAACCAGAGGATGCGCATCGCGCGGGGCCCGAGCAGGAGCAGCAGGAGGCCGAAGATCGCGAGGATGATGCTGTAGCCCTGGGCCATGTCGTTGCGGATGGGGGTGATGCCCATGGCGTAGCCGAAGATGCCGGCGACGATGAGCGGGAGCCCCCAGAGGCAGACGCGCCTGGGCTGTGCGAGGATTCGTTCGCGGTTGGTGTAGATGTAGTATATGGAGATGAAGGGGATGACGAGGATGTGTGACCAGTCGCCGTCGTCGAGGCCGACGATCATCATCCGCCTGAAGAACTGGAGGTGGAGGAAGATGATGAGGAGGCCGAACACGACGACCCAGACGCGCCCGGGCTTGCCGAGCAGTGGGGTGTCCGCGTTGGCGGGCGGTAGGTTGGAGACTGGTGTGCTGGTCATCGCCTCTTTCGCTTCGCTCCGTTTGGGCGGTATGCAGCGTGCGCCGCGTGGTCTGCGGGCGCGGTGATGCCGCCTCGGGAAGTCATCCTTGACCTCGAATCTGCCACCCCGGCAAACGGTTCGATCGGTTCCACCTGCCGGAGTCGGCCTCCCGTTGAGCGGGAGGGTTGCCGGGCATCCCTCTGCCTCGGCGTCTGAATCCGCCACACCGGCGCTAACCGGTGGGGCGTTTGGTTCGGCGTGAATCCCCTGCCGGATCATAGGCAGGGCGTTTGTCGTGATTCAAGGTCGGCGGCGATGAGGCCGCGACCGGTGGGGCCTTGCTTAGGAGCCGGGGCCCGGGAAGACGTCGTTGTTGAAGTTGCGGTCGAGCACGAAGCCGAAGCCGTAGGTCGCCCGCAGGCCGTTTCGGAAGACGGCGAGTGGGACGGCGACGCCGTTGGTGCCGACGTTGATGACATCGTTGGCCTTGAGGTAGATGTCGGGCTCGGTGCCGTCGGCGATGGCGCGGTAGTTGAGGCGGACGATGGACTGTTCGTAAGGCCCGGTCTGCCGGATGATTTCAACGCGCTCGGGCCAGGCGATGGTCGAGAGCCCGCCGGCCGAGGGGATGAGTCGTCGGAGGGTGAGTTCCTGCTCGCCGGGCACGGTGTAGGCCCCGGGCCGGTTGACGGCGCCTTCGATGTAGACAAAGCCGGCGTTGGGCGAGGGGATGGAGATGATGTCGCCGGGGCGGATGACGATGTTGTATCGCATGTCGCCGGACTTGAGCCGGTCGTAGGGGATCTCGATGATGCGCTGGGTGACCAGGCCCGAGAGGGCGGCCAGGCGTGCCTCTTCGGAGTCGGTGTCGTCGCCTGCGGGTGCCGCGACGCGGACCCACTTGCCGTCGACAAAGACCCACTGGGCCCCCGAGCCCGAGTCGTGGCCGGCCTCGACACCGGCGGGCGGTGCGCTGCGGTCGGCCGCGTCGTTGGGGCCTGCGCCTTCGAGGCCGCCTTCGAGGCCGCCTTCGAGGCCTTCGAGCAGCTCAAGCGGATCGACGGGGGCGGGGCGTTGCGGGGCGTCGCCGTCCTCGGCTTCGCGGTCGCCGGTCACGGCCGGGCTCAGCGCGGCTTGACGGATGACGAAGATGCGCTTGGTTCGGCCGGGGATACCGTTGGCCAGCGTGATCGCTTCGACCAGGCGGAAGTCGGGCTTGGGGATGAGGTACGTGCCGGCCCGGGTGCTGCCCTGGGCCGACTGGGCGAAGACGCTGTAGGTGTTCTGCTGCGACTGCTGGACGATCACGCCGACCGTCGCGTCGCGCAGGATGCCGTCTTCTTCAAGCTTGTTGCGGATGTCGGATTCGAGCTGGCTGGGGCTCCGGCCCGACGCGGCGACCGAGCCGACGACGGCGAGGCGGATCTCGCCGGTCTCGCTGACGCGGAGGGTCTGGATGTCGTCGACGCCGGGAATGCGCAGTTCGTAGATCGTGACGGTGATGATGTCGCCCGGGCCCAGGACGTACTCGCGGACGTCGGGCATGAGGTCGTCTTCCATGACCTGCGAGGTGGGCAGGTCGTAGGCCGAGCCCGACTCGATGACGCTCAGGCGGTCGAGGATGGGCTGCACCCGCGGGGTGGCTTCAAAAGCACCCGTCGTGGACTGATCCATCCAGGAGTCGGCTTCGCAGCCGGTGCCGGCCGTCACCCCGGCCGCGGCGAGGACGCCGACGGCGGCAAGTTTGAGTGTTTTTCGGATCGTCAAGAATCGCTGCACGTGCTAGCTCCCTGCATCTGGTAAGGGCTTGGTAGTCCGGCCAATCGGGGACCGGGATCAGGACATGTCGTCGAGAACGGCTATCTTAGTGTCTGGCCCACTTTAACGCACCCTTTACTACGCAAAGAAATTGTTCGACACCCACTATCTCTAGCCGCGCCCCGGGCCCGTGCCACTCGGCACCGGCCCGAAACCACCGCCGGGCGGCGGGACCTCCCGCACAACCCGCCCCCTTGACATCGACCGTGCCCCTTGCCCAAGTTAGCGCATCCCCCGGATTGTCCCCCAACCGACCGATTCCGTGCCCCGTGGCCCCCGGGTCGGCCCGATAAGGCGTCCGATAACGCCGATTCCTCAGCCGCCACACACTATCATGCGGGGGCTCAACTGATTCCCCCTCAACCGCCAAGGAAGTTATGACCAAACACGTCGCGATCGTCGGAGATGGGTCGATGGCCTGCGTTCTCGGGCTCCTGCTCGAGTCCCGGGGCATCGGCGTCACGGTCTGGGGCAATAACCCCGACAACGTGGCCGACATTATCCAGACCCGAGAGAACAAACGCTACCTCCCGGGCTACCGCCTGCCCGAGCCGATCCGCTTCACCGCGAAGGCCGCCACGTGCTTCGAGGGCTGCGACCTGATCCTCAACGCGACCCCGACCCAATTCATCCGCGAAGTCTGGGGTCGGCTTGCGCCCTTCGTCCCACGCGGTGTCGGCGTCGCCTCCGTCTCCAAAGGCATCGAGCAGGAAACCCTCCTCCGGCCCACGCAGATCATCGCCGACGTCCTCCAGAAGCAGCACGACGACCCCGACGGGCCCGCCCGGCCGCTCGCGTCGATCTCCGGCCCAACCGTTGCGCATGAGTTGGCCAAGTGCCTGCCCGCCACCGTCAGCGCCGCCTCCGACGATGCCGACTTCGCCAAGCAGATCCAGGACGCCTTCACCACCCACTGGTTCCGGGTCTATACCAATAACGACCTGCTGGGCGTCGAACTCGCGGGCGCGACCAAGAACTGTATCGCCCTGGCCGCGGGGATTTTGGACGGGCTGCAGGCGGGTAACAACGCCAAGAGCGCGCTGCTCTCGCGTGGGCTGGCCGAGATCACCCGGCTGGGCGTCGCGATGGGCGCGTCGAGCGAGACGTTCTTCGGGCTCACCGGGGTCGGTGACCTCGCGACCACGTGCTTCTCACCCACCGGCCGAAACCGCACCTGCGGGGAGATGCTCGGCCGGGGCAAGAAGCTCGACGACGTCCTGGGCGAGATTACCGGCATCGTCGAGGGCGTCCCCACCACGCGGGCCGTCGTCGCCCTGGCGAAAAAGTACCGCGTCGAGATGCCGATCTGTGAGCAGGTCGACCAGGTCCTGTTCGGCGGGCTCGACCCGCTTGAGGCGATCAGCCGATTGATGTCCCGTGACCCCAAGCCCGAGCGGGTCGGGTAGGCGTAGG